>DATNCZ010000419.1:0-8268 GCA_035553335.1 Gemmatimonadaceae bacterium | reverse complement strand
CAGAATCCCGCGGTCGTGCCGGCGACTATTCCGTTGCCCGATGTGGCGCTCATCATCATTGTTGCAGTCGCGTGGGGCGGCGCCGCGGTCGGCTCGACGAGTAAATGGGCTCGCTCGGGATGGCGGGAGCCAATATCGCGGCGAGGCACCGGGCTGTTCGCTGCGGCAGCGATCTGCCTGCTCGCGACATCGTTGGTCATGCCAGGGCCGTGGTTGCCGAGTTTCACGGCCTCGGCTTCGCCAGCTGACGGGTTCTGGAGCGCCGCTGCGGCGGCGCTCGTCGACGCGGATCGTGAAAGCCCGGTCAACCTGCCCAAGCTCTCCACCGATTCATTGATGCGCGAGTACGAGCGTGTAGCATATCCGCTCGGCATCCCTCGCGACACGGCGCACATCGCCTCGCTCCGCGGGCCGAGGACGCCGCGCCACGTCGTCGTCCTCGTGCTCGAGACGGCGCCACTCGCTTTCTATCCCCTGACTGATGATTCGACTCTACCGACATTCAGTTCGATGAGCCGCCATGCGCTCGTGAGTCGCCAACATTTCACCACGCGTCCATTCACGCTCTACGCCATTTATAGCATCCTCACCGGAACCTACCCTCGGCCTGGTCCGCCAATCGGCGAGTATGGCGCGTTCCGGAACGACGGACTAGCGCGAGTGCTCACCGATCGGGGGTACAAGACCAGCTACATCGACTCCTATCGCGTCGACTGGGGATATCGCTATCGAGCGGAGCTCGAGCAGGAGGGATTCGGCACGATTCTCGACGCCACGGAGTTTCGGCCTGCGCCACACTCAACGGACTACGATGCTGCGGTCGCCCGAGAACACTGGTCATTCCGTCAGGCCCTGAATCAGATCGCCTCCGCGAAGGAGTCGAATACCAAGGCGTTCGTCGTCGTGGCGACGAACCTTGGGCATTTTCCGTGGCGCGCTCCCCCGGGAGGAGCGCAGGAACCGAGTGCCGCCAAACTTCACCGAATTGCGCGCGCGTTGGACGACGGCGTCGGCGAGTTCTTACGCGGACTCGACAGCCTCGGCGTTACGGACAGCACGCTCGTCATCGTGACGGGCGATCACGGCCTTCGCTACAAGGCGGAGCTAGACTCGTTCGATGGAGTCGCGCTTCCGCACGATGTTGACTTCAACGTCCCGTTCCTTCTGTACGCGCCGGGACTCATCGCGCGACGGGTCGAGCTGACGTACGCAACGTCGCACGTGGACATCGCGCCTACTGTGTACGCGATGCTCGGCATCGCGACGGATTCATTGGTTTTGCACGGCGAGAACATGCTGGATGCTCGTCTCGCCTATCGGGCCATTTTCTTGATGAACACCGGGGGAAATCCCGTCGACGCGGTTCGCTTCGAGGGTCATCGGTTCGAGTCGAATTTGATCACGCACGAAGTGCGCGCCGTTCCCCAGATTGCCGCGGACGACCCACTCGGCGCCGCCTGGCCGCCGGCGGCCTCGGCTCCGGGCCTCCTGTCGAGGGCAAATCACGACTTCAATTTGACGGCTGCGTCGTTCATTGATCGAGCGCGGCCACGCTAGGCGAGACCGGGCGTTTCCTCACCCGGCTCATTCGACGAACGCCGCGGGAAGCGCGGCCGCCATTTCGTCCGCGCGGCGGTTCGCGCAATAGCAGAACAGCTTCCCGTCGAGACGACGCCATAGCAACGGGAATCGAAAATCGCGCCGCCGAAGCTTGGAGATTGAGCGCTGTAGGTAGTGCAGCCAGGCATGACGTCCTTCGCCGGCGAACCAAAGCATCCCGTTCACGCGATGAACGAATGGCAGTAGCCGCTGCTGCGCCGATGAGAGAATTCGCTCACGCGCCAGGAACGCCAGATACTCCGACCGCAGTATTGAGCCGTACGGGACAGCAGGCGGTGTGAACTCCACGACGGTGGCCATCTTCGCCTGACCGAAAGCAGTGCGCGGAATCCCCCGCTCCTCGGCGATGCGTCGGGGGATTGGACGATCGTATCGATTCCCAAGTCGCCACGGATCCATGGCATTCGACTCGGTAATCGCGAAGATGTCTCGCCGGCGGCGCGCCCCCATATATGGCAGGGGAAGGTGGACGAGGCCCGCGGCGAGCCGCACTTCCGTGAGCCCGTGTCCCCCGAGATCGCCGCGGCGCAGCTGATCGTCGAGCGCCTCGGGCTGACTGGTGTAAATGTCGTATGAGCGTTCCGTGTACCACACCTCGCCAAGAGTACCCGTGAGAAGCACCGCCGCGCCGTCGACGTGTCCCACAATCTCTCGCAGGTTGAAGTCGCCGTTGTCGTCGAGTGTGGCGTAGTAGAGATACTCGTCGTCGAACGACGACTCGAACGATCGCCGATCGATCGGGATGCACGGAATGCCGAGCGTCGTGCAGATCTCCGTGCCGTCATCGTCAACCGTGGATGGCGCGCTCTCTCTGTCGGCAAATACGCCGGCCACCTTGCCCCGAGTCACGGTGAAGGCCCGGTCGACCGTCGCCGCGCGGGTCGCAATGGCGTTCACGGCGGTCGTGTCGTAGCCACGCGATTGCGTCGTTAGAATCGACATCGGACAGGCCCGACGGGTATCCCGCGCATTCGCAGCAATGGATGCGTACCGGTCCACGAGATAGCCAACGTACGCCTCGTAGGTCGGGAATGCCGGTGGGAGGGGCTTTTCGACGACTTCAACTCCGGCCGCGGACACACAAAGGTTGTCGTGCATCAGCCGCTGAACGCTACCGCAGCGCGTTGGAATCTCGCGGCTGAATTGGCGAATCCCCGTCACGATGGATCGGTTGATCGCACGGTAGCCAGAGTACTTCGGATCGAGGCGGTCGCCTCGGGCCGCCAGCAGCAGCGGAAGCGAGTTGGCGACGAAGGTTCGCGAGTCGGAGGTCGCGTAGTAGAGATAGTCCGTCGTGGATGCGCTGGAAACGAACACCACCGAATCGCCTCGAGCGACGCCGCCCGATCCAAAAAAGCAGTCTGTCGTGTCGAAGGCGCCTTCGGCGAAATCCCCATCCCAAACACCTTCGACGAACCACGACCCGCGAATCTCGACCAAGTCGCCGTGGGCAACCCGCACCGAACGCGTAGAATGGTCGACGATCGCGAGCCAGCCAAGTTTTGGCAGACCTGGGGCGTGATCGAATGTCGCATGCATCGCGTTCAGCGCCGCGCGCGAAACTCGGCGACAAACGACAGGATGCGAGCCCCTTGGGTCGCGTAGACGACGGCCGCGTACGTCATCGCGCCTGCGGCAACCTCCAACGCCAGTCGGAGTAATGGCGCGCTCTGTGCCAACGACTGGTGAACGATCAACACGATCACAGTCATGACCAGGGCTGCGCTTGCCGCCGGCCACATCGCACCGAGGTACTGCATGGGCGAAACTTGACACGTCGCGAGCGCGTGCCGCACGTAGAAGGCGAACGATGCGATGGGGAAGAGAGCGAGCCAGACCACCGCCACGCCTCCGATTCCCCAATGGCTGCCCGCGATGAACAACAACGGAAGCACGATCGCGATGCCCACCGTTCCCTGCATGCTGCGGCGCGCCTGACCCGTGGCGATGAGCACCTGATTGAGGATCGGGATCGTCGAGCGGAAAATGGCGGCGAGGGAAAGAATGCGAAGGGCCGTGATTGCGAATACCCAGCGCGGCCCGAGGACGACGGTAACGAAATCGCCGGCAACAAGCGCCAGACCGACCGCCGCCGGGACCGCGAGAAGCGCAATGCCCTCGGTAAGTGTGAGGACGTACCGGCGAAGCGCCTCGACATCGTCCTGAACTCGAGCGAAGATCGCCGGCGTCGCCCGCGCCACGAGTGCAGCGATTCGGTCTACCGGAAGGCTCGCGATGGTCCAGCCGAGTGTATACGCCCCAAGTGCTACATCTCCAAGCCGCTTACCGACAACGGTCATGTCGGCGCTTCGAAAGACGTACCATGCGATGCTGCCGGCGGCGACGTGCCCGCCAAACCAAACGGGGTCCTTAATGCTGGCCAGTGGACGCGGCCACGCCAGACGATGATGCCTGAACCTCAGCGCCAAAGCCGTGGACGCGAGTCGCCCCATAACCAGGCCGCCGACGAGACTCCAGTATCGCCAACCGAGGACGGCAAGGACCAAAGTAAAGACCGTTTGCGTGAGCGCCTCGGCTGCCTCGATGGATGCCAAGGTACGAAAGCGCAGTTCTCGGGTGAGGAGTGAGCGCGGCAGCACTTGAAACGAGCTCGTCAGGAACGTCGTGCTGAGTACGATCACCACGTCCCGGACAGCGGGTTGCCGGAAGAATGTCGCGACGAGGGGCGCGCTCAGGACTGCAATCGCGCACATCAGCGCGCCAAGCAGCACGGACAGTCCGCCGAGTTTCGCGATCTGGTCGTCGTCCAGATCGCGGCGCTGGACGACGGCTGCACTCAGGCCGAATTCATTGACGATCTGAACAAGGCCGGTAAAGATCATCGCCATGCCTGAGATTCCATAGTCCGTCGGACTCAGCAACCGAGCAATGACGAGCGTCGACAGCCAGCTCAACGCTTGTGTCGCGGCCTTTACTCCGCCCGTCCATGCGATCCCACTCACGAGAGAACGATCGAGGTTCTCCTCCGAGACTGGCGCAGCAATCTCGGGGCGGAGGACGTCGTCGCGAGCTGGAAGTTGGGTCGTCACGTGGCGGGGTCGTGCGGAAGGGCTGAAAGAGACGGCGAGCAGTCCAAGGACGCCGTCTCAACCAGCGAGGCAACGCTTCGTCAGGGTCGAGGGCGCGTCTGCGAGGGCACAGCAAGCGCAGCCGGCGGCGGATCAGTCGAGAGGAACGCCGCCCCGAGCCGCGCGACGCCTGCGCAGCGGGCGCTCCGCTTCCGCGGACTGCTATCGGCGCGCCGAAATCTACACGCGCGCACGTCGGTCTGGTGGATCCGGATGCGGATGTCTTTGGGGATCCGAGTGCGGCCGACGTCGCGCCCGGCGCGACACGCGAGTTCCACCTAGTCGCGCCAGATAATGAGGTTATCGTAGTCGATTGTGAACGGCCAGAGGACCGAGGTCGAGACCGAACCGAACGTCAGCCGGCGGATCGACTGGCGCACAAACATCGCGTCCAGGTCGCCAGGCTCGCACCACTTGGCCTTCCCGGCCGCGTCGCCAACGGCCGCGGGAACGACCGTTCCGCAGTCCGACGCCCTCACGTCCTGGATCAAGACTCCGTCGAGCCACGTTTGCGCAACGCCGTCGCGAGCGCCGGCGTGCGACTGCGTCACATACTTATGCGTGAGCCGATGATAGCCACCGGCCCCTTGATAGATGAACGGCGGCGAGACTTGGCCGGCGTGACAGTTCGAGACCGCGCCTGCGTTTCCGTAGAACTGAAAGATTGTCCCGCCGCCTCTAGCGGAGTTCTGGGGGACGTTGTTCCAGCAGTTCTGGTAACCCGTATTGAACTGTGCGCGGTCGGTGTTTGTCCACAACTCAAGCCACTTGACCTTGACGATGTGCTGACCATCGTCCAATCGGAAGCCGCCGCCCGGCGTGATCCGGAAGTCGTAGCTCAGGTAGACGGCATGGCCGGGAAGTGCGGCGAGAGTATCACTGAACGGGCGCCCCCATGCGTGAGCCTCCTGACCGGCGGCGTTCGCGATGCCGTCATACACGAGTCGAATTGCATGGTCGCCGGCCGCTCCGGATACGCCGTCAACAATTTGGCAAGCGCCGCGCGGATTGGTCGACACATCTTCCGTCGTGCTCGCGTCTGAGCATTGCCAGCCGCCGGTCACCGCCTGCGCGAATGTGCTGTAGCTGAATTGGTCCCGCAGGATCATGGTTTGCGTCGCCGGATTGAATGTCGGCGCCGTCGATGTCCCCGACCCAATAGGCGAAGCCGAGTCACCGACTGGCGCTCGAGGAGCCGTGGCGTCCGAGCATGCCAGTCCCATGATGAGGCACGCGACGATGGCGGGCATGGCAAATTGTGGAATTCGTATGGTTGGGCGCACTTGTCGCTCCCGCCGCGTCGCGGCTCGCATTCGAATGTCCGCGCTCGCCAGGGTTCAGGCAAGACACGGCAAGGAAATATGACTGACGCTCGGCGATGACTGTTGTTCGTCATCGCAGCCGGTCAACCACCGATTCGTTCGATCGTCGCCTTTCGATCCTTGGGCGGACAGGTAGCCAGACTGGTCGCCCCGACCCCGCCCCGGCTGGTGACCGACCCGCGCCGAGCGGTCACCAACTGGTGAGGCGGTCAGTCCCGCCAGATCATCATGTGGTCGTAGTCAATCGAGAACGGCCACAGAATCGACGTTGACGTACCGCCAAGTGTCATCTTGATAACGGGCTGATTCACGAAGAACCCGGTCAGGTCCTTCGTCTGGCACCACTGCGCCGGATAGTGGTTCTCCGCCGTCGTCGGCTGCGACGGATAGCCGACCGCTGCGTCGTTCACGGCGCCGGGCACGGTGACGCCGCAGTCACTCGCTTTCACGCTGACAATGAGCGTGCCGTCGTACCAGAGCTGGGCAACGCCGTCGGTCGCCGTCGATGACGACCGCGAGACGTACTTCTGCGTGAGGCGGTGCCATTGGCCCTGCCCCTGATACATGAATGGCGGCCGCACTTGGCCTGCTTGGCACGTCGTGTTATTCCCCGCGTTCGCAAAGAAGTTCCAAATCGTGCCGCCGCCCGTGTTGCTCACCTGCGGGACGTTGTTATAGCACGTTTGATAGGCCGTCGAAAACTGCGCCCGGTCAGTGTTCGTCCAAAGTTCAAGCCACTTCACCTTGACGATGTGCGGGCCGCCGCCGGCGTCGTCGAGCGTGAAGCCGCCGCCGGGATTGACGCGGAAATAGTAGCTGATGTACAGCGTGTGCCCCGGTAGCGCCGCTTGTCGATCGCTTAAGGTGTGACTCCAGGCATGGCCTTCCTGCCCATCGGCGTTCGCCTTGCCGTCGTACACCAACCGCATGGCCCGATCGTCTGATGCTCCGGTGTAGCCAGTGGTGAACTGACACGCCCCGGCGGGGTTCGTCGAGGTATCCTGCGTCGTGCTGCCGTCAGTGCACCTCCACCCGGCGGCCACGGCATCGGACAGCGCCGAATAGCTCATGTCATCACTCATGAGCAGTGTCTGAGTACTGGCGTCGAACATCGGCTCGCTCGCCAACGTCGAGTCGCCCGATTGCGCCGCCGTCACGTTCACACCGTTCGACGTCGCACCCGAAAGCCCGGCTGCGTTGAAAACGAGGGTTCGAGGTCCCGCGGAACCGGTGATCGACAAGTTCGTGAAGGCCGCCATGCCATTCGCGTTCGTCGTCGCGGTCGTAGTTCCCCCCAACGTTCCGCCACCCGTGGCAATCGCCGCCGTGACTGCTACACCTGATTGCCGGGCCGCAGCGCCGTTCGAATCCGTCAGCTGTACCACGGGTTGCTGCGGGAACGCGGTGCCGCTCGTCGCCGTCGCCGACGGCTGCGTCGTGATCGCGACCTGCGTCGCCGCGCCGGTCGCCGCAACGGTAACGTTCGCGACGCCGCTCGTGCCGCTGATCGTCGCGCGAATCGATGCGGAGCCGGGAGCAACCGCGGCGACGATGCCGCTATCCGAAACGGTCGCAACGTCCGTCGCCGACGACGACCAAGTTACGGACTGGCCTGAGATGACCGCGCCCGAGTTACTTGTCGCGACCGCGTGCGCTTTCGTCGTTTGACCGACCGCTAGCGCCGACGAATCCAATGTCACGGTAACAGCGACAACGTGCCGTTTGTGCGACCACTGCGTATCGAAGGAGCCGAGTGCGCTGTCGCCAGTCGATGTATTGGGACTGGCAAGATCGGAACACCCAACCGCAACGGCACCGATAAGGAAAGCAGTCAGGCCGCCGCCAGCTATTCGTTTCAGTTTCTGCATGTGTAACTCCTGCTTCAAAGGCTCAACGAATCCCCGCCCGAGCTCGGCGCGCGATGCGCGACCAGCGGTGAATGGTGAGCCGAAAAAAGCAGAGCACATGCCGGCCGCGCGGAGCGCAGTTGTTTATCCGGACCGTGATTGAGGCCTCAACAGCCGACGCTGCCGCAAGAACACCCGGTCGCACTCAGCCATAACATGCTGGCGCGCACGACCGCGAGCATCGAGGGCTCGTACGGATACGCATACGAATATATTAGTATTTATATACTTATATACACCAACCCGCCGCCAAGCGACCGGACGATTCTGGCGGCATTCGGTGGCGGCCAGAGCGCATGCACGTCGTGCGAACACGACGGTGCGCGGTTC
>DATNCZ010000418.1:0-8294 GCA_035553335.1 Gemmatimonadaceae bacterium | reverse complement strand
AGAGGAACGAGGATGTTGAAGAAGGCCGCGCTCAACGGCATGAGAGCCATGAATATCATGGTCGTGCCGTGCATCGTGAATATCTGATTGTACAGCTCGGCGGACACCAGTCGACCATTTGGTCCAAAGAGCTGCGCGCGGATTACCAGCGCTTCGATTCCACCGAGCAGGAAGAACGTGAGCGAAGTGTAGAGGTACAGCTGACCAATTCGCTTGTGGTCGGTGGTGGAGAGCCAACTCCAGATACCGCTTCGTTCCTGCCTTTCTGCGTGCCGCGCACCCTCCACGGACGTTCGTGGAGGAGCGGTCACCGTCGTTGCCATGCGTCCATCCCGTGTGCGAAATCGGCAGAGCTCGAAGTGGTGATGCACGGACCATTTCGACAGTGCCTCCGACGCAGTCTAGGACGAGGATCGTTCGCCTGATGTGACTTATGTCACGTTGCGGGAGTGTCTATCTCCCTTGAGCGCGTGCTCGCAGCTTTGCAACATCGGGGATCCGCATCCGCCCGCGCGGGAGCGATTCCACCAGTCCGGTGCGCTTCAACTGCCGCATCGCGCGTGAAACCGATTCCCGGGCGCTGCCTATCTCCATCGAGAGCTCTTCCTGTGTACGATCGAGCTTGATCTCGATTCCGAACTGAGTGTGCGTGCCCGATCCTTCCGCATATCCCACGAGCAGCATCGCCAGCCGCGCCGCTACATCGTGGAACGCGAGCGTCTCCGTCACGTGAACGAGATGCCGGAGGCGCTTGCCGAGTGCGTGAATTATCGCCTGGGCGATGTCCGGATGCTCGCGGTACATCGTTTCGAAGTCATCGCGCGCGAGAAACATCAGACGTGACGGCTCGACGGTAATCGCCGACGCGGGGTACGGGCCCCCGTCGAACAGCGGCAGCTCGGCGACCGGACGTCCGGGACCCTCGATGTGCAGTACCTGCTCCTTGCCGTCCGGACTCGTGCGATAGATACGGACTCGTCCCGACTGGATCACGTAGAGGCCACGGCAGGTGTCGCCAGCGGTAAAGAGCACACGGCCGGCGCCGAAGTCGCGCGCGACACACCGGGCTGCAAGTTGGTGAATTGCCGAGTCTTCGAGTTCCGAGAAGATCGCCATCTGGCGGAGCAGCTCGGCGATCCCGGTTGAGGACTCGTCAGTCGATTTTTCCCGTATCATGGGGCGCCGATTCGGAGCGGCGACCACGATGGAGGATCGCTGGCTGGGAAGCTGTCGATGGTGCTGTCCCGGAATATTTCACGCATATCGCGCACACGACGCTGCTCGATCGCGCTGTCAAACAACGCACGTGTGGAGTCCGTGCAACCGTCTCCGACACAGGTGAGTGGCGGTATCGAAACTATTCTGCGGTTCCGGACCCTGGCCATCGCGAGTGGCGTGCGCAGACGCGTGCCGTCCTGCAGCATCATGGTTGGCGTCCCGCGGACGTGATATTGCTCCCGGCCGATCCTGCCCTCCTCGGCGACCGCGGCACGTGCCGCCGGACTGGCGAAGTCACGCTCGAATCTCGCGAAGTCGAGATCGGCGGCGCGTGCCAGCTCCAGCAACACATTGCGGTCGCCGATGTTGCGGCTCTCGCCGAAGAACGCGCGCCGTACCGCGAGATCGAGACTCATGGCGACATCCATCCCCTGTTGCCGTGCTGCCCATACGGCCTCGAATGCCGGGAGGGTGGTCGCTGGCCAGTCAGGCGCAGTGTACGGGACGAAAGACGCGCCTGGCTCCTGTATCGCCGCGAGCCACCATTCCTGCTCCAGCACGTCGCGCGGCGGTGCCTCGTGATTGAACAGCTCCAGCGGGAAGAAACGCGTATATGCCAGAACGCGGCCGGCGTATTCCGGCTGGACGCGATGCACGCGGACGGCCATCACGTAGCACCAGGGGCAATAGTACTCGGCCCATTCCCACAATTCCGCGATCGATCGATCACTCATCTGTGTGACCTCCCGTCCAGTTCTGAAGTGTGCGCTCTGAAATCTGCGCTCTACAGCGTGCGCCCCGGCGGTACTCGGTTGCGGTTGTGACAATAATCACGTTTCCACGTCCGGCGCAGCGCGATCATTCAATCTATCAGATGCGACGGGCAGAAGATGCAAACACGCCCTTTCGCAGCCAATACACGTACTCGAGCAGACTGGAATACGCCGATGGAGACACATAATGCAGCCGAAGGCGACATCTGGAACGCGCTACGTACCGTTATCGATCCGGAAATCGGCCTCGACATCGTTACGCTGGGCCTTGTATATGATGTCGCCGTCGGCACCGATTCCGCGGTGCCTGGCGAGACTATCCGCGTCACGCATACACTCACCACGCCCGGATGTCCGATGGAGCGTATAATCACGTCCGGAATTCGCTCGGCGGTGGGTCGTGTTCCCGGTGTTGTGGCGGTGGAGACGAACCTGGTGTGGGATCCGATGTGGCACTCCGGGATGATCGCACCGGGTGCATGGTGAAGCTGATTACTTGGCTTCGCGCGGGTCGCAGCACTTGACGCATTCGAGCGTCTTGCCCAGGAAAGTCGCGCGGCCCGATTCAGTGGTGACCCAGGTTCTGACCTGCCACGGTGGGTCGTGCCGCACGTGTTGTGTGTGCCCGCACTCGAGATCGGCGACCCAGTGGTTCTCTTCATCCTGATGGAATCCGATTATCCGTCTTGGAATCGCCGACCCCGCGCATGCATCCCGCTGCATTACAAACTCCGTTGATGTCCGTCGATGTCGCCTAGTGCGACATTGTGGTGAACTGCTTTGGTGTTCCAACCTGCACCATCCCGACCGCGCCCTTCTCGGCGTCGGCGAACGAGTGGGTCACGAAGGGATACAGACCTTCGCCACTCCCGTCCTTGTTGAACACCGCCTCGAACACTACTCCGCCGCCGGCTGGCACCGGATAGGTCTGAACGCCTTCCAGAGCGTGAGCCGGGTTTCCGTCAGGGTAGACACGATCGAATATCGCGCCGACGAGATGGAAGTCGCTGTTGAAGTTCGGTCCGGCGTTCACTACATAAAAGCGCACTCTGTCGCCAACCGCAACCTTGAGCGGATGTTCCTTGTACTGGCCCGCGCGGCCGTTGAAGACGACGTAGCTCGCCTGCTTCGCGCGCTCGGCGTCCCAGTCAGCCTGGACCACGCTGCTGTCGGCAGTCGGCTTGGTGTAGAACTCGCTCTGCACGATTACGAATTCCTTGTCGGCCTTTGTGCCCCAGCCGTCGCGCGGATCCACGATGATCGGGAGATACATTCCCTGCATGATGTGCATGGTGACAGGCGGGGTTCCGCAGTGGACCATGAACGCTCCTGCGTCGCGTGCAACGAACTCGAATGCTACGGAGTCCCTGGGGAGTATCATCCGATACGCGACGTTCGCCGCGATCTGCGCGGCGTGAAAGTCGATCGAGTGCGGCATGTTGGATTCGTTGACGACGTTCACGCGAACCCGATCACCTTGCCGGACGTGTATTATCGGGCCAGGCACTGTGCCGCCGAATGTCCATCCGTCGTACTTCACGCCGTCCGCGATCTCGATCACGGCGTTCTTGATCGGGATGCGGTATTCCTTGATGCCAGCGTCGGACGCGTCGGTCAGACGCGCGTTGTACGCTGGTGCGGTTGCGGTTACGACCTTGTCAAAATCGATATACTGCACCTTGTTCGCGCGGATCGCATTGTCGGTGAACCCCAGTATACCAGCTGTGAGGACACCAGTTACGCCCAGCGCTGCAAGAATCTGTGTACGTGTCATGATCTTCTCCGGATGATGCGAGATGTTCTGTTTCTCGCCTGCGGTTGTTCCGCATGTTGCATCGGGAAGCTAGGAGGAATATGGTATCCAATCTGTCGGGTTAAGCTGGAAATTCCCTGCGGGAATCGCTGTCCAGTGGGTAAAGGAAAGCCCTACCGGGAGTAGCCACTGTAGGGGATTCCCGTACATATTTCGTTGTGCCTCCCCGACTTTGGAGAGTCTCCGACAGGGGTAGCTTTGATTCATGAACGCGGCCGGAAAAGAGACGGTGGATCAGGCAGCCCGGCCGGAGGAAGCATTCCGTCCGGTGCCGCACGGCGCGTTGCTCACCCGGTTGGAGCGCGCCGATCAGTCCATCCGGGGATTCCAGGATCGAGACGCGGACCTGGACGCCGATCTGACGGCGCGTCAGGTGGACGGGCAGGGCGTCCGCAGAGTCCCTCGCTGGATCGAGCGTCTGCTCCGCATCCCGCTGCCGATGAAGCTGGTTGGCGCAAACGTCCTGCTGCTCGTCGTCGCCGCAACTACAGCGCTCGTACTACGCCATCGCGAGCTGAGCACCGGCCCCGTCCTCACGGTCGTGATCATCGCATATCTCGCCGCACTGATGCTGAACACGGGGCTGGTGATGCTCGCGGTTCGGCCGCTTCGCGTACTCGAGAAAACGGTGGACACGATATGGCATGGTGATCTCGATGCACGGGTCCCGATGTCACTGCTCGCCGACAGGCATGTCAGGCGTGTGGCGCGCATGTTCAACATTCTGCTCGATGGCCTCGTCGCGGACCGCGCACGTACGCGCCGCCTCGCCAGCGAGATCATCGACGCCGGCGACAGGGAGCGCGCCGCGATCTCACGCGAGTTGCACGATTCCGCCGCTCAGTCTCTCGCAGCGCTGGCGATGCAGCTCGGCGTTGCGGTACGAAGCATCGACGACGCACCGCCCCACATGCTCCGCGAGCGCATCGAAGGTGCCCGGACACTCGCAAACAGCACGCTGGAAGAGATACGCATGCTGGCGCACACGATGCATCCGCGCGTGCTCGACGATCTCGGCCTCATCGCAGCGCTCAAGCGGCTCGCGCGCGAGACGGCGGATCATTCCGCCAGCTATGCGACACCGGGAAAGGGCGGAGCCATCGTCGTCGAAGTGCTGGCTATGGAAGGCAGCGACGATGCACTGTCGCCACCTGTCAAGTCGGTATTGTATCGTGTCGCACAGGAAGCCGTGCAGAATGCGCGCCGGCACGCTGCGCCAAGGCACATCGAGATCCGTCTCGAGACCGGTGCGCGCTCCGTGATTCTGGAGATCGCAGATGACGGCCGCGGCTTCGATCTTGCCGCTAAACAGCGCGAACAGACGGGCATCGGACTGTTCACGATGCGGGAACGCGTCGCCCTCGTCGACGGCGAGCTGCGTGTCACAACCAGGCCGGGCGGCGGTACGTCCGTAGTTGCCTCGATACCGTTGCACGATTCATCTTCAGAAGAACCACGCGGAGCAGATACATGAGCGCACCCAACATTCGCGTAATTCTCGCCGACGATCACGCCGTCGTCCGTGCAGGCCTCCGGGCGGTACTCGGCGCCGCACCCGACATCGATGTGATCGGTGAAGCCTCCAATGGAACCGAAGCCGTGCAGCTCGCCGACACTCTCGATCCCGACGTCGTTGTCATGGATCTGACGATGGATGGCATGGACGGCGCCACCGCAACACGCGAGATCGTCGCCAAGCACCTGCGCGCACGCGTGCTCGTGCTGACGATGCACGCCGAGGAAGACTATCTCATACCCGTACTCGAAGCAGGGGCGGCCGGCTATCTGATGAAGAACGCCGCCGATCGCGAGCTGGTCGACGCGGTCCGCACCGTTGCACGCGGCGACATGTTCATACGCCCAAGCGCCGCCAGGATCCTCGCGCAGGGCGTGACGAAGAAGGATCCGCTTAACGCCGACCGCACGCGCTTCGAGCGCCTGACCGATCGCGAACAGAACGTCCTGCGCCTCACAGCACAGGGATATTCCGCGCCCGAGATTGGCGAGCGGTTATTCATCAGTCCCAAGACAGTCGATACATACAAGCAACGCATAGGCGACAAGCTCGGACTCACTCACCGCGCCGAATACATCGCCTTCGCATTGAAGCTGGGATTGCTGACGGAATAGCACCCGTCATTCCCGCGAAAGCGGGAATCCACCTGCTGCCGATCCGCCTTGTGCCAGCATCGCACGTAAAGATCGATAACATGGATTCCCGCTTTCGTGGGAATGACGACGATGTCTCTCTCTGTCTTTCCCTCTACCGTTTCGCGTCCAGCTGTGCCAACAATGTCGCGACAGCGGCATCGAGCTGTGAATCCTTTCCTGAATAACTCTCGCCCATCGGACGCGTAACTTCCACGTCCACTGGGCGCGGATGCAGCTCCATGTCCTTTCCGTCGAGACTCGTGATTCGCGTCGACGGAAGGCGTTCGGTCGTGCCGTCGATCAGCGTCGCCGCCGATGTGAAGATGATCCACCCGCCAGTCGGCTCGCCAACCACCTTGCCGAGCTTGAGCGTGCGATAGCCCTGCGTGAAGTCCTCGCCGTCACTCAGCGTGTGCTGATTCGTCACGAGTACCGTCGGACGCTCGAGCGAGCGCTGACCAAGCTGCGTGCGCGCCGACACCACGGGACGGTCCCGGCTCTCCATGTTCAGATACGGTTGCCGCGATAGTACGTCAATCGCGTAAACGTTGACGAATCCGCCATTGTTGTTGCGTACGTCTATCACGACTCCGTCGCGCTTCATGTTCTCCGCGTCGAGATCGACGTACAACTGGTCCAGTGCGTTCTGCGACATGTCGTACATGTGTACGTAGCCAAGACGTCCGTGGCTCGCCTTCTCGACGTATGCTCGCCGCTGCTCCACCCACGCACGATACAGCAATCCCTTCTCCGTAGTCGTGTTCACGGGAAGCACTGCAACGTCGCGCGGTGCTGCGGACGGCGTGGCCGAGACGCCGAGCGTCGTTCTCCGGCCTATGGTGTAGGCGAGCAGCTGCTGAAGGTTGGAGTGGGCGGTGAGCGGTGTGCCATCCACGCTACGCAGGTATTCGCCGACCTTGATGCCTGAAACCTCAGCCGGTGAAAGTGGAACGACCTGCGTGATGTGGAAGACACCGTTTCGCTCGTACTCGTCGCGATCGAAGCCCAGCCCGACGCGGCCGGCGTATGGAGGATGCGGGGCCTGAGCACCGATTCCGGAATGCGACGAGTTCAGCTCACCGACCATGAGCGACAGAATCCTGCGCATCTGGTCCGGCGTCTCAGCGCCTTCGATTCGCTGTGAGTACTCCGTGCGTATCGCGTCCCAGTTGACGCCGTTCATTCGGGGATTGAAGAAGTTGTCGCGGAGATAGCTCCACGCTTCCGCGAAGACTTCACGTTTCTCCTGCGAGAAGTCGACGTCCATCTCCGCCGATACTGCCAGTGGATGCGTCACGCGCGATTCGACCGTGATGCTGCTTATCCGGCCGCCTTCCAGGTAGAACACTTCCTTGCCGTCAGGTGACCATTGCGCGTCCGACTTGCGGCCCGGACTCGACGTCAGTTGACGAGCCACCACGGGAGTCTTCGCGAGATCGTCCAGCGAATACGTGTACAGGTTCGTCTGACCCGCCGAGCCTGCCGTCAGCAGCGCGGTTTTGCCATCGGGGCTTATCGATACGTCGAAGACATCCACTTCTACTGGAAGTAGCGACAGACGATCGCGAATCCTGTCGAAGACGATGTTCGTCCGCGCCGGCGACCCCTTCACTCCATTGCGCCGCGCAGGCTGTGAATCCGAGCGGGCGATTGCGTTCCTGCTCGTGTCGCTCGAATCCCGCGGCGTCGCCGGCTGCTGGCGCCGCGGCAGCGGTTGAGTTTGCGGAGTCGGAAGCCGTGGTGACTCCTCGCGAAAGAGATCGTGGAACTGATCTTCGCGAAAGTGCGGCGTACGCGGAATGAGATCGATGCGCGCAAGCTGCCGCATCTCTGTTCTCTGTCCCGTCGAGAGGAGGATGTAACTGCCATCCCTGCTCCATGCGATCGCGTTGCTCGACGTATTCGCCAGGAAGCTCACGGGCCTGCTGTCCCCGCCCGCGATGTTCACTACCTGCACGTTGGAGAAGTTTCTCGGGCCTGCATCCGGCGTGTACGCCACCCAGCGGCTGTCCGGCGAGAACGCCACGTCGGATCTGCCAAGGAACGGCGGCCGACTCAACTCCGCAGTTGCGAGCAGCCGATCGGTCATACTCGGCACGTCGAGCACTCGCAGCTCGCGTGCATCACGCGTGTACACGATGTGCGCGCCATCCGGCGACCATTGCGGAGACACGTCGCTCGAACCACCGCGTGTGAGCTGAGTTTCCTTGTTCGTGGTGAAGTCGTAACTGAAGAGGTGTCGTGGCCCATCCCTGTCGCTGGTGTACACCAGCCGCTTGCTGTCGGGCGCCCACTCCAGCTGGTCTTCCGCGGCCGGCGTGCTGGTCACGCGAATCGCA
>DATNCZ010000417.1:0-4578 GCA_035553335.1 Gemmatimonadaceae bacterium | reverse complement strand
CGCGCTGATACTGCTCGCGATCGTGAGCACGATGAGCATGCCCTACACCGTGCTCATGCCTGCAATCGCAACGCAAACGCTGCATGGCGGCGCGCACACGCTGGGCTTCCTCATGACAGCGTCGGGTGTGGGCGCGCTGATCGGCGCGCTGTATCTCGCATCGAGACTGTCGGTGATTGGACTCGAGGACGTGAGTGCGATGGCAACCATCACGTTCGGACTCGGCCTCATCGGCTTCGCGCTGTCGCGCCAGCTGTGGCTGTCGCTCGCCATACTGCCGATCGTGGGAGCAGGCTTCATGGTGCAGATGGCATCGATCAACACCATCATCCAGACGCTCGTCGACGAGCGTCTCCGCGGGCGCGTCATGGCGTTCTACGTCATGGCATTCCTGGGCACGGCACCGATCGGCAGTCTCCTGGCCGGAGCGGTCGCCGCGCGAATCGGATCGGAGTACACGATCCTGTTCGGCGGCGCAGCCTCGGTGGCGGCCGGAATATGGTTCGCGTCACGCCTCCCCAGACTGCGCGCGGTGATGCACCCGATCTACGAGAGGCGCGGCATACTGACATCACCGCCGAGCTCAAAGCCCGCAACGGCGAGTGAAACGATTTCTTCCTGAGTAGTCCCCAGCTGTCGCTACGGGTGTGGAAGCCGCGGTGATGGCAGACTTACGAGTATGCCAGTCACAACCAGCACGAGCGACGCAACGAACAACTCCGCCTTTGCACTGCGTCGTATGTCATGCGCGGCCTGCTCCGCGCCGAGCCGCGGACGCATGCGTCGCCAGTTCCACGCACCGAGCGCGACGACTGTTGCAACCAGCACGAGCTTGACGTCGAGGGCGTAGCCGTACGGTGTGGTCCACAACGCGGCTACGAACTTGAGATGGCGCCACGCGGTGGTGATACCTGTGATCACGAGCAGCAGCGAGGCACCGATCGCGACCGGAGAAAAGTCGCCGATGAGATCGGCGACCAGCGTGCCGCGCCGCTCGGACGAAAGCGTGCTGCGAAGAATCGCGGGAAGTCCCGCCACTACCACGACGAACAGCGTACCGATCCACAGCGACGCCGCCACTTCGTGCAGGGGATTGACGAGTGACGCCCACTTGCCAGACCTGATGTTCTGCAATGCGTATATGATGCCGGCAAGCGCAGCAACGATCCACGCGGCGCGTGCACGCTTGAGTGCGACCGCGAACGCCAGCAGAAACACGGCGACGAACAGGAACGCCGTTATTGTCCGTCCACCGCCCGCTGCGATCGCGCTTCCGAAGGATATTCCCTTCTCGGAGGCTCGGGCTGAAAGGCTCATCAACAGGTTGAGCAACATGAAGAACGCGCCGATGATACCGATGCGCGCGGCACCGATCTCAGCCGACTGCAGCGACAGCGCAACTGGACCGCCGGTTGCGCCGATCTCCGGCTGGCGTGCCGCGGTTCGACGGAGCACGAGCCATCGGAAGCCGAGGGCTCCGAATATGCCGAAGTACGCGAGGAAGCCGGCGTATTCAGTCGCGACGTCCGAGGCGGTTATATGGACCTCGGCTGCCTGTAAAAGCGAATATGGGGTCAGCATAGCAAGCTTACGGTTTGTCCAGGACGGATGTTGGTGATTGCGTGGAACCCTCTGATACCCGGCTATAAAGGTATCCCCCGGGAACAGCTGTCGCCGCCAGCCTGCGCGCTGTAGCTTCCGGGATGAGCGGCCGCGCGGAAGCGCCCTGAAGAAAATCGCCTACTGGAGGTAAGGATGAAATCATCTGCGACAATTGGTGCACTCACCCTGGCGGCCTGTGTAGCGTGTATGGCCTGCGCAAGCAGCGGCGCCGGCACGTCGAGCGACATCGGGCAGACGACCGACGTCAAACAGGTTCAGATGGGCGCAACGAACGTGGATTTCATTCCGAACTCTCCGACTCCGCTTGTGTGGCACAATATCGAGGCGCCAGCCACAAGCACCTGGCAGTATCTACCGATCGCGTACAGCAAGCTGGGTCTGCGAATCACGAAGTATGATTCCACGACGCACGTCATCGCCGGCGAGCGTGATCGTTCGCACAGCGACTTCGGTGGCAAGCCGCTCACATCGCTGATGGAGTGTGGCGATGTAGCCGGGATTCCAAACGCTTCGCGATTCGACGTGACGATACAGGTGACGACAGCGTTGCGCGGATCTGAAAAGAGCAGCGCGGTTGCGAGCGTCGCGAGTGCGTCGGCAAAAGCCAACGGCACGTCCGGTGACCCGGCGCCATGCACCGTCAACGCTGGGATCGGGAATCAGGTGGCGGCAGCGGTAGCACAGGCGGTCAAGGACGGAACGAAGTAGGGCTCGCCGGTCACAGCTGCCGGTGACCACGGCGCGTCAGCGCTTCCGTGCCTTCCTCAGTATCCGGTCCAGCTCGGCCGCGCGCTCATCGGTCAGAGTCGCAAGACACCTGGCGCGCGGCACGGCCCACTGATCACCGCCCTTGCCGCGTGTGACTCGCTCACATTCCGCGTCGCGCCACGACGTCCACGTCTTCTCTGCCTGACCGAGCGTCGCGGCGTAGGGCGGATCCGCGGCACCAGCAGGAAGGCGCTGCTGCTTGCGCACGGCCTTCACAATCAGTCGATAGATCGAGTCGAGCCGCACATTGGAGCGATGAGCACTTAGCGCGAGGCACCTGTTCTGATCCTGCGACTCGGATGATGCGCAAGGATCGGCTCGTGTTTGCTTCGCACGGTTGCGTGCGCGATCCGGAGTTTTTCGCGAAGATGCGCCAGATGCCACGACGGCGTTCGTGGCGGCAACACGAGTCGCAAGGGGCGCCGCAGTACGGTCCCCTGCAGGGCGCGCAACGGCGGGTGGATTGCCTGGATCCGTACTGCTGGCGAGATCCGCCGAGTCCGACGCGACACGGCCTCCCGCACTCGCAGACGAGCCGGCGAGTTGAGCCTCGGCGAGGTCGCGCGCGAGTGCTACATCACCGCCGGAGTCGGGCGAGTGACCATGGCAAGCGCTGAATGAAAGCAATGCAATGATGACCACCGCTGCGTGTCGATGTCGGTTGTTCACGGCGGGGGTAGCTGTAAGTAGTGTGCCAGACACCGGCACCGAGCAACGGACGCGCACCTCCGCCACCCTCACAAGCTCGCTCGGAATTGGCCAGATTATTCTGCCCCGGAACGCCGTTTCTCCGTACATCCATCACTGGTTATGTACGCTATCGTACATAATATACAGCGAGCGTGTATCGAGGCGAATTGCGCCCGTCGGGGTGCTCCAACCACAGTGACAGGGTGAACAAGCTCGCATTCACGATCGGCATTTCGTTCTTCACTCGGTAATCAAACTGGCCATGCTGTTTTCCTCGCGCGTAGTCCTCGCCATGTCCGTCGCCATCGCCGCGCTGCCGAGCGGACCGATGTTGGTGCAACGCGGTTCCACGGCTCCCGTCGCTCCCACTCCAACTGCGCTCCCGTCGTTCGCGGAGCCGAGTCTTTCGCCGGACGGAAGCGAGATCGCGTTCGTCTCGGCGGGCGACATATGGACGGTGCCAGCGCAGGGCGGCGATGCGAGGTTGCTGGTGTCGAACGCTGCGGACGAATCGCGGCCGCTGTACTCGCCGGACGGTACGCGCATGGCGTTCGTGTCCACGCGCACGGGAAACGGCGACATATACGTGCTGACGTTGGCGACTGGACAGCTGCAACGCATCACGTACGACGACCAGGCAGAGCAGCTGGATGCGTGGTCACGCGACGGCGCCTGGCTGTATTTCTCGTCCGGCCGGAGCGACATCTCCGGAATGAGCGACGAATTTCGCGTGCGCTCCGACGGCGGGACGCCGATGGCGGTGGCGGGCGATCGCTATGCGGCGGAATTCTGGGGTGCACCATCGCCCGACGGCAGCACGCTCGCGATCACGGCGCGCGGCGTCTCGCGCGGGCAGTGGTGGCGGAAGGGTCACAGTCACCTTGACGAGAGCGAGATCGATCTCGTTCGCGATGTACATGGCACGCCGACCTACACACCAATCGTTCCGATGGGTGCGAAGAGTGGCTGGCCGATGTGGAGTGCTGACGGCGCGACCATCTACTTCGTGTCGGACCGGAGCGGCGCAGCGAATCTGTGGGAGCAAGCCGCATCCGCAAACGCGGCTGCACGCCAACTGACTACGTTCACCGACGGCCGCGTCATCTGGCCGGCGATATCGGCGAACGGCAAGTCGATCGTGTTCGAGCGCAATTTCGGGATATGGCGTTACGATGTCGCCACGCGCAGGGCCGTTGCGGTTTCGATCACGCTGCGCGGTTCCCCTGCTGCCGCAGGCACCGAGCATCGCACATTCACGAGCGGCATTCAGCGATTCGCGCTATCGCCCGATGGCAGAAAGGTAGCGTTCATCGTGCACGGCGAGGTATTCGCTGCGTCGTCAAAGGACGGAGGCGATGCGATTCGCGTGACCAGCACGCCGGCCGCGGAAGACCAGCTGGAGTGGGCGCCCGACAGCAAGCGGCTGGTGTACACCAGCGACAGGGATGGGCCACGACACCTCTTCAGTTACGACTTCACCACGAACAAGGAAACTCA
>DATNCZ010000416.1:0-4344 GCA_035553335.1 Gemmatimonadaceae bacterium | reverse complement strand
GGTGCCGCGTCATCGTAAGTGCTGCGAGGGACATCGACCGAGCGGGCCTGCATGCGCTTGTATATCTCGTCGCGCATCGCCGGCGTGACGGCGAAGTCCGGCGACTTGATCGCGTTGGTTGCCTTGAGCTCCAGTGCGTAGCCTGTCAGCGCGTCGTGAAACCGCGACACATTCATTCCCAGCGCGCGCATGAGCGCAAGATTCTCAGGCGATGCAGTGGTGTCGGCAATCGTGACGTCGGGTGTGATTCCGCCGCCGCCGAGGACCGTGCGACCGCCATCGGTACGATACTTGGGACGCGCAGGCTCGGAATCGCCGTTATCCGCGGCCGAGTTCGGCGGAGGACGAGAGATGAATCGACCGAGCGGAGTCCGCCACCGAGCCGTGGTAAGGCGTACCGCGCCGCCGGCCCGTACGGGGAATATGTGCTGCACGCTTCCCTTGCCGTACGTCGTCATCCCGAGCACGACCGCGCGGTCATGATCCTGCAGCGCACCCGCGACAACTTCTGCGGCACTCGCCGATTTGTCATCCACCAGTATGGCGATTGTAAGCTTTGGCCACCGCTGCGCCGCGGTATCCGTGAACACTACGTTGTCGCTTGAGTCACGTCCCGAAGTGCTCGCAACGCGCTCGCCACGATCCAGAAAGAGATCCGCCACTGCAACGCCCTGATCCAGCAACCCGCCAGGATTGGAGCGCAGATCCAGCGCCAGCGATGTCGCGCCGGCATGCACCAGCGAATCGACCGTTGCCGCGAGCTCGCGCGCCGTCGAATCGCTGAAGACGCTCAACGCAACGTAGCCGACGCCGGATGGAAGCAATGCCGCGCGTTTGATCGCGCTGTGATGAATCGCGGCGCGTGTAAGCTTCAGCGTCACCGGCGTCGCCGAGCCCGCATGCTGAATTGCAATCTCGACAACCGAACCCGGCACGCCACGCAACAGCTTCTGTACCTCCTCGGCTGTCCATCCGCTGACAGTCTTGCCATCGATCTGCACGATGCGGTCGCCCGTGAGAATGCCAGCTTTCTCGCCCGGTCCGCCTGGCAACGGGTTGACGACAACGAGGGATCCGTCGCGCACGTCCACCTGCAGTCCGATGCCGGCATAACTTCCCGACGTTCGCTCCGACAGGTTGTCCAGCCGCTCCGGCGTGAGGTACGTGTCGTACGGATCATCCAGCTCGGACAACATTCCATCCAGTGCGAGCTGGTACATGCGCGTGTCGCTGACCGTGTCGACGTAATTGTCGCGTACGATCGCGCTGACCTGAGAGAACAGTCTCGTGCCGTTCACCCTGGTGGTGACGGTGCCACGCTGAAACATCCATGCACCCGCCACGAGAGCTAGCGCGAGAATCGCGGCAAGCACGATCGTCTTGGGGCGTGTCCTTCCATTACTCACTTCGCTACCTCCTGCTCCAGCGCGGCCGTCAGCTCGACGCCAAGTCGCGGTGCGTAGACACCGATCGCAGCGACGATGCGACGAAACACGTCGTCGGGTGGTCCGCCCGCGTCGACACTCACGATCGGGCCGCACTCCGGATGGCGCCGCTGCCAATCGGGTGTCGCGAAATCGTCGAAGGCAGCACCGACCCGCGCATGAAATTCATCGCCCAGCTGTTCCATGTAATCGTGTCCCGAACGCTTGCCCGCGCGTACGAGGCCGTCGTTGTCAGGAAGATGCAGCACTACCGTAACCGTGGGGACGAGGTCTCCGACCGCCAGGTGGTTTGCCGCACGCACTTCGTTCGCTGGCAGGCCGCGTCCGTGAATCTGATAGGCGTACGTCGAGAGGAAGAACCGATCCAGCACCACCACGTTGCCTGCGATCAATGCCGGCTGAATCTTTTCGCTCACGAGCTGTGCGCGTGACGCCATGAACAGCAGCGCCTCCGCCGTCGGAGCGACGGTACGAGATGGTCCAAGCAGCACGTCGCGGATCGCCTCGCCGAGCGACGTGCCGCCCGGCTCACGAACATGGATGCAGCCCAGTCCACTACGCGTAAGCTCTGCGACAAGCCGGCGCGCCTGCGTCGTCTTGCCTACCCCTTCGGCCCCTTCGAGGACTATGAGCTCTCCGCGATTCACCGTACGCTGCTCAGCCGAGCGTGATAATGGAACTCTGTGCGCCTTTCTGGATCCCGTCGGTGATCCAGTCATTCACGTGGCGCATGACCTTGTCCAGATTCTCCTGCGCAACCGCGACACGCTGATAGGACGGATTGGTCTGAACCTTGGTGAGAAGCGCGTCGAGCTGCTTCTCCATATCGTCCGTCGGCTCGTCGCCACGCTGCATCATGGCCTGCGCCTCGCGCCTGAGCCCTTCCATCTGCCGCAATAAAGCAGTGGCTTCGCCGTCCGCCGCCAGCGCCTCATTCGCACGAGTCACGGCGCGGTATTCGTCGCTCTGACCGATGAGTCTGCCCAGCTCGCGAGCCTTGTCTTCCAGTGCCACACGTACCTCCTAGGAGCGTCGCGCGATGACGAATCGCTCGCGCCCCGCCAGGTCCAGCCGTACGGCGATCTCGCGATATCGCGGATCGACCGCCAGCGATTCGGCGACGAGCGAAGCCCGCCGCGCATCAACTTCGAGTGCCAGGATGCCGCCCTCGTTCAACAGATCGGCGGCACCGCGGATTATCGCCACTGTGGCCGTCATTCCATCCGCACCGCTCAACAATGCAAGCGCCGGCTCCCAATCCCGCACACCAGCCGGAAGCTGGGCGGCCTCATGATATGCAATGTAAGGGGGGTTCGAAACGATTACCGAAGCGCGCACGTCTCTTAGCGGGGCAAGCAACGCTCCATGCCGAAATTCCACCGGCGCCCGCAGCGCTCCGGCCAGCCTGGACGCGTTCTGCCGGGCGACCGCCAGGGCATCCAGCGACACGTCAGTCGCCACGACCCGGTCGAAGATCCCCTCGCTCGCCAGCGAAAGAGCGATCGCACCGGAGCCGGTCCCGATGTCGACGGCCGTTCCGCCCCCGCCGCCCGAGAGCTGCAGCACCTGCTCGACCAGCCCCTCCGTCTCCGGACGCGGGATCAGCACACGTTCGTCCACGTCCAGCGTGAGATGCCTGAACGACGCGCGGCGCACCGCGTACGCAAAGGGAGCCCCGGATCGCAGTCGCCCGATCGCGAGTCGCGCGGCGTGGCAAACCGAATCATCCACCGCCTCGCTGCCGTTGGCACCGGGCCAGAACCGCGGCACGTCCAGCAGGGCCGCAATCACGTCCTGCGCGAGCCGCGGCGAAGTGTCGCCAAGCAGCAGCTGCAGCTCGACCGCGAGTGCGCCGACACTGCGCACATCGGTCCGCGCGGCGCCGCCGCTCATGTCACTCACCGCTCAGACGCTCCTCGACGTCGGCCATGCGCAGTGCGTCGATGAACGGCTCGATTCCGCCGTTCATGATGCTCGCGAGATCGTGCGAGGTGAGTCCAATGCGGTGATCCGTAACGCGACTCTGCGGAAAGTTGTACGTGCGAATCTTCGCCGATCGGTCGCCGGTTCCGACCTGAGTCTTGCGCATGCGTGCGCGCTCCGCTTCACGCTCGGCGAGCCGCGCGTCCAGCAGTCTCGCGCGCAGCACTTCCATTCCCTTGATCTTGTTCTGCAGCTGCGACTTCTGATCCTGCTGCGACACCACTATGCCGGATGGGATGTGCGTGATGCGCACCGCCGAGTCGGTGGTGTTCACTGATTGACCGCCCGGCCCGGATGAGCGGAAGACATCGATGCGGAGATCCTTGTCCTCGATGCGTACATCGACTTCTTCGGCTTCGGGCAACACCGCGACGGTCGCCGCCGAAGTGTGAGTTCTTCCCTGGCTCTCGGTCACGGGGACGCGCTGCACGCGGTGCACGCCTGACTCCCAGCGCATCGCACCGAACGCGCCCGTCCCGATGATCTTGAAGATGACTTCCTTGACACCGCCAAGCGTGGCTTCGGAGAGCGAGATGATCTCGACGCGCCAGCGGCGCGCCTCACAGTAGCGCGTGTACATGCGCCACAGCTCGGCAGCGAACAGCGCTGCTTCGTCGCCGCCGGTGCCAGCGCGAATTTCAACGATCGCCGGCCGGTCGTCGAGCGGATCCGGCGGTACGAGTGCCGGCTTGAGCTCGATCTCGATCTGCGCGATCTCGTCGGTGAGCCGCTGCTCTTCCGCGTGCGCTTCCGACGCCATCTCCGGGTCATCCGACTCCGCCAGCTCGAGCGCCTCCGCTCGCTCGCGCTCTGCCCGCTCGAGACGCTGTGCGAGAGACGTTACAGTCTGAAGCTGGCGATGTTCGCGGCCAAGCTCCGCCAGCAGTCTGGAATCGCGGGCGGTTGCCGGATCACT
>DATNCZ010000415.1:0-5243 GCA_035553335.1 Gemmatimonadaceae bacterium | reverse complement strand
CGACATGAGCGACATCTCGGCGATCGCGGCAATGGCGCCAGGTGTGGTTGGAATCGCCGGCAACGACACTACAGCGGCTGCATTCTCCGTCGCGGGTCAGCGATCGACGCTCAACAACACGACGCTCGACGGTCTC
Organism: Gemmatimonadaceae bacterium; assembly: GCA_035553335.1. Taxonomy (GTDB): domain Bacteria; phylum Gemmatimonadota; class Gemmatimonadetes; order Gemmatimonadales; family Gemmatimonadaceae; genus Fen-1247. Next base: position 5,107 of record DATNCZ010000415.1, on the reverse strand, counting down.
TCGTTCGGGAGCTTCTCCGTTCCCGCGGAAGGGTTGCGCAGCACGCGCGTGGTCACGAATACATACGATCCGTCCAAGGGTCAGTTCAGCGGCGGCGAGATCGCGTCCACGACGCGCGGTGGAACGAACGAGCTCACGGGCGGATTCACTTACTCCCGGCGCGATCCGGTGCTCGAATTCGAAGGAGCGGACAGTGCTGCAGTTTCACCGACGTATCTGCAGGATCAGATAAGCGCGGGGCTTGGCGGTCCGATCATCAAGGACAAGATGTTCATCTTCGGATCTGCGCAACTGCGGAGGCGCAGCGATCCGGTGCAATCACTGCTTGCGTCGTCACCGGCAACGCTGTCCACGCTCGGACTCGATCCGGCTTCGGTGCAGGCTTTCGAATCACAGGTGAGGGCGCTCGGAATTCCCTCTCCTGCAGCGGTTCCGGATCGGCGCATCGGCGACAACACGGTCGGTCTCCTCCGTCTCGACTATTTCGTGAACGATGCCAACAGTCTCACGATTCGCGGCGACTACCGCGGAAGTACGCAGGATCCGACGCGCTCCAATCCTTACGCACTTCCGTCCAGTGCAGGTGCCAGTACCACAACGGGAGCCGGTATCGCGGCGACGCTTACGTCCAATTTCGAGAGTGGCATCATCAACGAGCTGCGGACGTACTATTCACGCGACAACAATCACTCCGAAGGATATCTGACGCTCCCGTCCGGACGTGTGAGGATCAGCTCTCCGCTCGTTGATGGAACTCAGGCACTCAGCGTAATCAGCTTTGGGGGTAATCCGGGATTCCCGCAAGCCGGCAGCTCCGCACTGCTCGAGGCGGCTGACGAAGTTTCGTATCTCAGCAAGGATCGCACGCATCGCGTTCGCCTTGGAACGCTGTTCGATCTCAATACGTTCCGGCAGAACGTCACCAACAACAGGCTTGGGACGTTCACCTACAACTCACTCGGTGCGTTTCTATCGGATACGCCGGACAGCTACAGCAGAACTCTCCTCTCCCAGGAGCGCGCGGGCAAGACGGTCGCAGGCGCGGTTTACCTGGGGGACACGTGGCGTCCGAATCGCCAGGTGCAGCTCGTGTATGGTGTCCGGGCGGAGGGGACGAAGGTGGATGACGCCCCGGCGCTCAACTCCGACGTCGAATCCAAATTCGGTCTTCGCACGAACGACTTTCCGGCAGAGGTCCACTTCAGTCCGCGCGCCGGATTCTCGATCAATCTCACCAAGCCGAATCCCAACGATCCGTTCTCGCAATTCCAGCCGGCATTTCTGCTTCGCGGTGGAATCGGTGAGTTTCGCGCAAAGACTCCAACAGGATTGTTCACATCCGCTGCAGGCGCTACTGGGTTGATCGACACCGAACAGCAGGTGTCGTGCATCGGGCCGGCCGTGCCGATGCCGGACTGGCAGAGCTATCTCGGTGATCCGACGACCGCTCCGACGGCATGCGTGGGCAATACTTCGATACCGCAGAATTTCTCCTCGGTCAGTCCTTCGGTCACACTGTTCGCGCCGGATTTCGAGGCGCCACGCTCGTGGCGCGCTTCGCTCGGCCTTCAACACAGGTTGATTGGCAACATCACACTGTCGGCGGACGCAAGCTACGCGCGCGGTGTGGCACTCTATGGCGTGCAGGATCTCAACCTCAGAACGACGCCGGCGTTCTCTCTCGCCGACGAGGGGAATCGTCCGGTCTACGCGCCATCGGCTGCGATAGTGACCGGCACCGGTCAGGTAACGTCGGGCGGATCGCGCATCTATCCGGAATACGGTCAGGTACTCGAGCTCACTTCCGGACTGCAGAGCGATACACGTCAACTGACGCTGTCTCTGAACGGCGCGACGTCGGGCGGAACGTTCTTTACATTTGCGTACACGCTGCAGCGTACGCGTGACCAATCGTCGTTCACCTGCTGCTCGGCCGCTCAGGGATTCGCGTCACCGACCACTGGCGGAAATCCCAACATCAGCGAATGGGCGCCCGGCGATCAGGACATTCGCAATACCATTCAGACTTACTTCACGAAGCCGGTCAAGGACTGGCTCGATATTACAGCGAACGCGCGTCTCAGCTCCGGCGCGCCGTTCACCCCGATGGTGTCGGGCGACATCAACGGCGACGGCTCGCACAACGACCGCGCGTTCATATTCAACCCGGCAACGACCGCCGATCCCGCGCTTGCCGCCGCAATGAAGCAGTTGATTGCCGGCTCACCGTCCAATGTTCGCGACTGTCTCACGTCGCAGCTGGGGACTGTGGCGGGACGCAACAGCTGCCGCGGTCCGTGGACGCCGTCGCTCGACATGCAGATGAACTTCCGGCCCGATGGCTTCAATCTGCATCGCAAGATGACGTTCTCACTCGTCGGATCCAACGTGCTCGCCGGTCTGGACCAGCTGCTCCACGGCAGCAATCTGCGTGGCTGGGGTCAGTTCAATCGCGCCGACCCGACGCTGCTCTACGTACGTGGGTTCGATCCGGTCAAGCAGGAGTTCATCTACGATGTGAACGGTCGCTTCGGCTCCAACAACTCGGCACGTGCGGTGTATCGTCAGCCATTCGTGCTCGCGTTGCAGGCCAGGCTGGCGCTGGGCCCCGATCCCCGGGATCGCTTCAGGCAGATATTCGCTGCGCGGACGGACAGCTCGTCGATCGCGTCGTCGGCGATGCAGAACCCGGTTGCGCAGATCATACAGATGCGCGACTCGCTGAACCTCAGCGATGCACAGGTGACGCAACTAACGACTGTCTCCGATACGCTTGCTGCGCAGGCGCTTGCACTTGGCGCGCAGATCCGCGCGGAAGTTGCGAAGCAGGGCTCGGGGAATCCGCAGGCGATCATGTCGAAGATCCGCCCGCAGATTGTCGCGGGGCGGCAGAATCTGACCGCGGCGATGGCTCAGGTTCAGAAGATTCTGACGCCGGACCAGTGGAAGAAGGTGCCTGAGAACATCAAGAATCCGCCGGCGTTCGGCGGTGGTGCGGGTCGTGGCGGCCGCGGTGGGCGCGGGGCGGGTGAGTAGAATGTCGTCATCCCCGCGAAAGCGGGGATCCATCTGTTGCTGATCAGCTTCGTGGTGACATCGTACTCGGAGATCGATAACATGGATTCCCGCTTTCGCGGGAATGACGAGTGGGGGGCAGCGTTCGCGGGAATGACGAGTCGTGGGCAGCGTTCGCGGGAATAACGATTATAGCCCAGATCCGAAGATCTACCGAGATAAGCCCGAGTACCGCTGCCGCCAGACTTCGACGCGCGTCAGAACGTCGTCGACGGTTATGCGCGGCATCCGGCCGGGCCGGTTCTCCATCGTCGGGAGGTAATTCTCTCCGTCATTGGCGTATGCATCGATCATGAGGTCGTGAAAGCGCCGATACGGGCCTGTTCGTTTCGGGTTGGTGTAGCCAAGTAACGAGATTACGGGTCGGTTCATGGCGACGGCCATGTGAAGCGGACCGGTGTCGGGCGCCAGCACCAGCGCAGATGCATCGAGAATGCTGATCAGCTTCCGCAGGCCGCTACCAAGCTCGGAGCGGATTGGAGTCGAAGCTCGCTGTCTGATTATCCGTTCCGCATCGAGCTCGCGTGCGGAGCGGCCGCCGACGAGTACCGGCTGCAATCCATAATCGGAATACAGTGCGTCACACACAGCGGCCCAGCGTTCGGGAAGCCAGTCTTTCTCGGGCTTGCTCGTGGCGATAACGACGGCGGCGACGGGACGTTCGAACCGTGAAATCCACTCCGTCTGCCACGCGCGCTCTCCGGCCCACGGCCCGATGTTCCATTCGAGCGGCGCATATGGCACTTCCAGATATTCGAGAAATTCGAGGTACTGGTCCTGCACGTGCCGTATGGGACGCGGCGGAATCTTTCTGTTCGTGAACAGCCAGTTGAGATCGCGTGCGCGAGCGCGATCGAAGCCGAGTTTCACTGTCGCGTCAGCTAGGGCGGTGACGATACCGGCCTTGAAGTAGACCTGGAGGTCGATCAGGACATCGAACTCGTGCGCTCGGAGCCGCGGACGCAGATCGGTGAACGAGCGGATACCGAGCGATCTGTCGAACTCGATTATCTCGTCGACTGATGGGTGGCCGCGTACCATGGTAGCCGGTAACGGCTGGAGGATCCACGAAATGGTGCACGCCGGCCGGTATCGCTTGAGCGCGGTCACCAGGGGGAGGGCGTGTACCACGTCTCCCGCGGCGGACATGAGCATGATACATATTCTGTCCAACCGAACGTCGGCTCGACTCACGCTGGTTGCGCCGCCGCTGTCAGAGCCAGGTAGGACATGTCCTCGTCGGACAATGCGTTGGTGCGCGGCGCCAGGCGCGTTCGCCACTGGCGCAGAGACCGCATGAGGCGTTCGATGTTGGCGCGAGCGACGAGCGGATCGCCCGGAACGTGGAAGTGCACGCGATCGACGTCTAGTACGTGTGCGATGTATCCATCATCGCCGGAGGTGATGAGCACGTTCTTGAGATTGAGATCGGGATGCTGCGCGCCAGTTGCTGTCAGCCGCGACAGCAGTCGCGCGACCGCATCGAGGATCGGGCGTCGTTGTGCGTCGTTGCGCACGTCGCCGAACACCGCCGAAAGATCTGCGCTGCCCTCGACGAACCGCGTAACCACATCGGCGCGCCGAAAGAATCCGCCGGCCGGATAGGTGCCGACCGCCAGTACCTCCGGTGTGGGAACGCCGCCGAGCCGCAGACGGAATGCGGCGGTCAGCTCGCGAGCCACTCGTGTGGGCGGAAGGAACCGGTCGTGCAGCAACCGGCCGACGAAGCCGCCGCGCATGACATGACGCACTGCGACGCGGCCCGTCAGCGGCGGGAAGTTTATCGCATACACCGGAGCGCGTCCCTGAAACACCAGCGCGTCCGGCACCTTGGACGCGTACGTGTACAGCGTGTCGTGTTCCAGAATCGTGCGCGTGGTCTCCGCCATTGCGCGCGCCACCAGAATGTTCGCGCCGCCGACCGTTATGTGCTCGTAGCCGGTGATCGGGATCAGTTCCGAGCTCATCCGCCATCCTGCGCGACTGCCTGGCGCGGTGCAATACTGGCGCGGACCTGCGCGATCGCCGTCAA
>DATNCZ010000414.1:0-2840 GCA_035553335.1 Gemmatimonadaceae bacterium | reverse complement strand
CCGCGGTGCGGAAAAAGCTTGCGTTTCGGGCATTCTTCGGATAACGTACTGGTTCGGCGGCTGTTCGGGGTCAGCCGTGCATGCAGACCCACCCTCTAGGAATCTGGCGATGTCGCTGACCAAGCGCCAACGGGAAATTCTCAGTTATCTCGCTGAGTACACCGAAGATAACGGCTATGCGCCGAGCTTCGAGGAAATCGCGGCGCGATTCGAGTACAGCTCGCTGGCAACGGTCCACGAGCACCTGAGCAATCTCGAGCGCAAGTCTTACATCAAGCGGCGCTACAACGAGAGCCGCGGTATCGAGATCCTTCCGTCCGACCAGTATCCACGCGCCGTTCAGGTTCCGCTCATGGGAACCGTCGCCGCCGGTATGCCGATCGAGGCTATCCAGACGCACGAGACGATCGCGGTGCCGGAAGATTTCGTGCATCGCGGCGGCAATCACTACGTGCTCCGCGTCCGAGGCAACTCGATGATCGAGGACCACATCTGCGACGGCGACTTCGTGGTGGTCAACGAGCGCGCCTCATGCGACAATGGTGAGACGGTCATCGCGCTCATCGATGGCCAGTCTGCGACCGTCAAGCGATTCTATCGCGAGCGCGACGGCCGCATTCGCCTGCAGCCGCGCAACGATACGATGGACCCCATCTACGTTCACGAGAACGACGTCGCGATTCAGGGGATCGTCGTTGGGGTGATGCGGCGCTGCTAGTGTAGTGTCCGATCGATTGTGAGAGCGTTACGACAGGGCCGTCATTCCCGCGAAAGCGGGAATCCATGTTATCGATCTCCGAGTGCTATGACGATGAAGACTGGTCGGCAATAGATGGATTCCCGCTTTCGCGGGAATGACGATTCACTCCGCGCCTACACGCGCGGTAACGCTTTTCGCAGTCGTTCGAGGGCCGCCGTCGCAGAACCATCCGCGATTGCGGCCCTCGCTCTTTTCACACCCGCCGCCAACGAATCGACCATCCCGGCGACGTACACCGCCGCTCCGGCGTTCGCGACAACCGCCGCGATCGCACCGGCGGGAGCCGTGCCGGCGAGGCAGCTTCGTATAAGCTCCGCATTCTCCGCGGGCGTTCCACCAATCAGCTCCGACGGCCGCGCCACGTCGGCGCCGATAGACTCCGGATCACATTCCCACTCAGTGATCCCGGTTCCACGGATCTCCAGGATTCGCGTCGGTCCGAGCGGCGAGATCTCGTCCATTCCGGGCGCACCATGCACTACCAGTGAATGAACAGTGCCGAGCGCCGCAAGCGCGTCAGCGATCACTGTCACGCGCGCCGCGTCGGCCACTCCGATCACCTGCCGCCCGACCGATGCCGGATTCGCAAGCGGTCCGATGATGTTCATCACCGTGGGGATTCCAAGCTCGCCGCGTACGGGACCAACGTGTCGCATGGCGGGATGCATGCGCGGCGCGAACATGAACACGATGCCCGCGCTGTCGTACGCGCGCCGCATTGCATCTACATCCACGTCGATGCTGACGCCCAGCGCTTCGAGAACGTCCGCGCTACCGGATTTGGAAGTGAACGATCGGTTGCCGTGTTTCGCTATGCGCACGCCCGCGCCGGCAGCAACGAGGGCTGCCGCCGTGGAGATGTTGAAAGTCCCGACCGTTCCGCCTCCGGTCCCGCACGTATCGACGATACTGTCGTGCTGCGGGAGATCCAGCCGAACCATCGCGCGCCGCAGTGCGCTCGCAGCACCCGCAACGACTTCCGCGCTTTCACCGCGCACGCGCAAACCGGTCAGCAGCGCCGCGATCTGGACCTGCGATGCGTCGCCACGCATGACGACGTCGAACGCGGCCGTGATCGCGTCCTGCGTGAGCGGACGGTCGTGCGCAAGCGCGGCTATCGCCGCCTGAAGCGGTGCAGGAGCGGGTGTCGTCGTCATGACGTATAGCTACTCAGGAGCGGGCAGTCTCCGCTACCTTGTCCAGCTCGGCCAGTCGAGCTTCGAGTTGGCGGATGAGATCACTCTGCGCGCGCAGCGTTGCGTCCTGATGGTGCAGCTGCACGTGCGTCCGCTCCAGGCGATCCACGGCGTTCACCACCTGCCCTTCCACCGCAACGAGCCGCTGCTCGGCAGCGATCGCGCGACGCTCGGCGGCACCTACCGCATCGCGCAGCTTGTGTATGACGTCGCTCGTCCCCGCGCGCTGCGCTGCGCGGAGCCGCTCGACCTCGCGCTCCAGGCCAGCCACCGAACTTGCATGCTCGGCGCGCATCCGCGTCGTTACGTCGTGCAACGCTGACACTGCTTCGAAGCGCGCGTCACGTTCGTAGAACCGTGCATACGCCAGCTCGAACAACGTCGCCAGCGGCACAGCACGCTCGAGGAGCTTGGACGAAGACCGGCGGCTCGAATCGTACAGCGCCAGCGCCGCGGCAAGGGCGCCCTCGAAGACGACGCCCTTGAGCAGGAGTCTGAAATCGCCCACGCCGGCATCGACGCCGAGCAGGCGTGCGTATTGCGACCCCTGATCTCCGACGTCCGCGAATCGCTGGCCCGCCAGCACCGCGTACTGCACCGTTGGAGGCAGATGATCCAGCGCGAGGAGCGCGTAGGGCGGGAGCGCACCGTCGGGCGCGCTGTCCGCCACCAGTTGTTCGTTGACCAGCGCGTTGCGCCGCGGATCGACCGTGAGCAGCACGAAGCCGGTGCGCCTGTCGCCACCGGAAAGCTCTTCGTGGACCAATCGGAGCGCTGCAGAGGCGTCCGGGGCCAGAGCAAGATCAGCCGCGAGCGCGGGAAGAGATTTCACGGACATCCGATGCTGCGAGTTTGCGTCCTAAATCGTGACTTGTCAATGCTTT
>DATNCZ010000413.1:0-4771 GCA_035553335.1 Gemmatimonadaceae bacterium | reverse complement strand
CAGAATGAGCGAGTCCGCTCCGTACGCACTGGATCCGTCGGGCGACGTCGCGCTCAGGGAGGCGAAGCAGGTGCGCCGCGCCGCGCTACGGCGCGGCGGCGGCGAACTCATGATACGCGATGAAGCGGACCGCAAGTTCGGGCTACCTGAGAGCGATCTCGCCTATCACGAGAAGCTCGGCGCACCCATATATCCGACCGAGTGACCGAGGGTCGAGGCGCGCCTAGCCCGCGACCTTGCTCAACAACGCGTTCACCTTCTTTGGATCGGCGCGTCCCTTCGACTTCTTCATGACGGCGCCGACCAGCACACCCGTCAATTTCTTCTCTCCGGCGCGGAATCGCGCCGTCTCGGCGGGCAATTCGGCGAACACTTCCTCGATCCACTGCTCGATCTGGGAATCGTCGCCGACCTGAGTCACGGCCATCTCGGCGGCGACAACGGGGGCTGACTTTCCGCTGCTGCGCATGGTCGCAAATACTCCCTTCGCGGCCGTGTGGCTCAGCTTGCCATCGCGTACCATGTCGAGCAATTCAGCGAGCTGTGGCGCGCGTACGGGAAAATCACGGATGCCGGTTCCTGTTTCGTTGAGTGCCGCGGCAAGCTCACCCATCATCCACTTCGCGGCCGCCTTCGCGTCGCCGTGTGCGCGTGCCACACCCTCGAAGTAAGCGGCAAGAGAAGACTCCGCCGTCACTGCGTCCAGCTCTGCTTCGTTGAGACCGAACTCCGTGCTGAAGCGCTGCCGCAGCTGTTGCGGCATCTCCGGAAGCGTGTGACGAAGCCGTGCGACGTAGTCGGGGTCCAGAATCAACGGCGGTAGATCGGGATCGGGAAAGTAGCGGTAGTCGTGACTCTCCTCCTTCGACCTTGCGGGACGAACAGTGCCGCGCGATGCATCCCAGATCATCGTCTCCTGACGCACGACCTCGCCGCGATCCAACATCGCGCACTGGCGTTCGAATTCGCTCTGAAGCGATCGCTCGACGGCGGAGAACGAATTTACATTCTTGACCTCGGTCTTCGTCCCGAGCTCGGTCGCGCCGTGCAGACGCGCGCTCACATTCGCATCGACACGAAGACTCCCCTCTTCCATGCTCACGTCGCTCACGCCGGCATATTCGAGGATCTGCTTGAGCGTGCGCAGGTAGGCGCCCGCTTCCGCCGCTGAACGGATGTCGGGCTCGCTCACGATCTCGATCAGCGGAACTCCAGCCCGGTTCAGGTCAATCGCAGTCTTGCGCGGATAGCGATCGTGCACGGACTTGCCGGCATCCTCTTCCATATGGAGCCGCGTGATCGCGATGTCGTGCGTTGCCGTTTCTCCCGGTGTTCTGACACGCAGCGTTCCGCGCACCGCAATCGGCTGATCGTATTGGGATATCTGATAGCCCTTGGGCAGATCGGGGTAGAAATAGTTCTTCCGTGCGAAGACAGACTTCAGGTTGATCGTGAAGTCGAGCGCGATGGCGGCGCGCAAGGCGAGCCGCACCGCCTCGGCGTTGATCACCGGCAGCGCTCCCGGCAGCGCAAGACAGACCGGGCAGGTGTTGACGTTGGGCGGCGCTCCGAAATCCGCTGAACAGCCGCAGAACATCTTGGATCGCGTCTTGAGCTGCACGTGGACCTCGAGTCCGACGACCATCTCGTACTTCTCGCTCCAGTTCGTCATGCGTGCGCCTCCCCGCCGAGCGCCGCTTCGAGGGCCGCCGCGACGTGGAACATGCGGGGCTCGTCGAAGTGACGAGTCATGATCTGACCACCGATGGGAAGTCCGCCAACCCTGCCGATCGGCAGCGAGATTGCGGGTATTCCGGCGAGATTGGCTGTGACGGTAAAGATGTCGCTCATGTACATCTCGTACGGGTCGGTCACGGCTCCGATCTTGAACGCGGGTGTCGGCGTCGTCGGTGTGAAGAGCGCGTCCACACCCGACCCGAACACCGCGTCGAAATCACGCGTGATCAGTGCGCGAACGCTCTGCGCCTTCTTGTAGTATGCATCGTAGTATCCGTGCGACAGCACGTAGGTGCCGATGAGAATGCGGCGCTTGACTTCAGTACCGAATCCGCGGCTGCGGGTCGCCTGGTACATCTCACGCAGATCCATGACATCGGCGGCGCGTGGGCCGTACCGCACACCATCGAAACGCGCGAGGTTGGATGATGCCTCCGCCGGCGCGATTATGTAGTAAACGGGAATCGCGAGCTCCGTATGCGGTAGCGACACGTCGACGATCCTGGCGCCGAGCCCACGGAGTACCTCGATTGCGACATCGCACCGTGCACGAACATCTGCGTCGAGCGACGGCGGAAAATATTCCGCCGGAATGCCGATGGTGACGCCGTCCAGCGTGCGTCCACGATATGCCTCGACCGGCTCCGGTATCGTCGGCACGGGTACGTCGGCGCACGTCGAGTCATTGAGGTCGCCGCCAGCCATGGCATAGGTCGCTATCGCGGCATTGCGCACAGAGCGAGCGAATACGCCAATCTGGTCCAGCGAGGAGCCGAATGCGACCAGACCGAAGCGACTGATGCGGCCATACGTCGGCTTCACGCCGACGACGCCGCAGAACGCAGCTGGTTGCCTCACGCTTCCGCCGGTCTCGGAGCCAAGAGCGATCTCGGTGATTCCCGCGGCGACAGCTGCCGCCGAGCCGCCGGAGGATCCACCCGGGCTGCGCGCAGGATCGACAGGGTTGTGCGTTGGTCCGTAGGCGCTGGTTTCGGTCGAAGACCCCATGGCAAACTCGTCCATGTTGGTCTTGGCCACGACGACGGCGCCCTGCGCGCGAAGCCTGGTGATCGCAGTCGCCTCATATGGACTCACGTATCCAGACAGAATCCGCGATCCGCAGGTAGTCGGCATGTCCAGCGTCGCGATGTTGTCCTTGACAGCTATCGCCATCCCCGGCAACGACATCGGATCGCCGCGCCCGTAAGCGATCGCGACACGTTCCGCGTTCGCGAGTGACGACTCCTGGTTGGTCGCCACCACGATGTTGAGTCCATCCCGACCGAATCGCGGGTCGGCTGCGCGCGCTGCCGCGTCGTTGGTCATGTCGATGATGTTTCGCACTACATGTCCTCGTGCGTCGAAAGACGTGGAACAAGGATGAAACCATCCTCCGAGTCGGGCGCCAGCATCGGCGCCGTGGCGTCCATCGGAAATGGCGCGACTGCATCGCCGCGTAGGGGAGCACCGCCACTCTTCACGTCGCGAGCCACGGCGATAGCGGATGTGATAGCGTCCGCGCCGGCCTCGGCGACGCTTGCCGTGTCCACTCGCGTGAGCACATCCATGTGCGCGAGAATGCTGTTGAGCTGCGCCGTCATGGCCGGAACTTCCTCATCGGCCAGCGACAGTCGCGCGAGGTCGGCGATCTTGCGGATGTCGGTTTCTGTTACCGCCATTGTCTTACTCTCTCTCGAGCTTGGTGTACGCCAGCTTGATGGTCTTCAGTCCCACTCCCTCATCGTCGAACGTGATCGTCGCCTTCACGTCGCGGCCATTGCCGCCGATCTCGGCGATCGTTCCCGTACCGAAGATCGCGTGACGAACGCGCTCGCCCCGCATGTACGCAGGCTCGTCCTGCGACTCGGCTTCCCAGTCGCGTTTCGCCTGCCGCCACTGCGGTACCTCGTGCGTTTTGCGGCGAACGGAATCCGCCCAGGAGTGCCTGCCGCTGGTCTTCGCCCGTATCGTTCCGCGCTCCTCCAGCATTCCATTGGGAATGTCGCGAAGGAAGCGGGAGGGAATCGCGCCGACGATCTCGCCGTTGCGGCGCCGGCTCTCGGAGTGCGTGAGATACAGCTTCTCTTCCGCGCGCGTTATGCCGACGTAGAACAGGCGTCGCTCCTCTTCCATCTTCGCCGGATCATCGAACGCCTGCGAGGTGGGAAACAGGCCGTCCTCCATTCCGGTGATGAACACGACGGGATATTCCAGACCCTTGGCGTTGTGCATCGTCATCAACGTCACGGCCTCGGCGGATGGATCCAACTGATCCGTGCCGGCGACGAGCATCGCCCGCTGTAGAAAGTGATCGAGCGGCGTGAGACCGACTTCGCCGCCTTCGTCGATTACAGTCTCTGCCGCGCCATCGATGAGTGCAGTCACGTTCTCGATACGGTCGCGCGCCTGTTCCGGGCTGTCCGCACGCAGGTAATCGCCAAAGCGCAGAGCCTCGACGAGGTCGCGCAGCAGCTCATCCACACTCGCCTCGCGCGCCATGTCACGAAAACGTCCGATCAGCTCCGCGAAAGCAGCGAGCCCTGAACGCGCCGCGGGGCGTAGCGCCGTCAACAGGTCGGGATCGGACGCAGCCTGGAGCATCGAAACACCCGCTCCCTGCGCGATGCCAGCCAGCGTTTCTATTGTGGTGTCACCGAGACCGCGTTTTGGCACCGCAACCGCGCGCCGGAATGCTTCGTTGTCCGATGGGTTGGCAATGAGCTTGAGATACGCCATGAGGTCGCGGATCTCGCGCCGATCATAGAACCGGACCGCGCCTACGAGTCGGTACGGCAGCGCATGATTACGCAGCGCATCTTCCAGAGTGCGGCTCTGCGCATTCGTACGGTACAGAATTGCGAAATCGCGCGCTGTGCGATTCTCGGACGACATGCGCGACATGATTTCCTCGACTACCCAGTCTGCTTCGTCGCGATCGTCGAGTGTAGCCGTGACGGTCGCGCGCTCGCCCGCCGGCCGCGTAGCCCGCAATGTCTTGCCCTTCCGTCCAACGTTGGCGCTGATGGCTGCGTTG
>DATNCZ010000412.1:0-4784 GCA_035553335.1 Gemmatimonadaceae bacterium | reverse complement strand
ACACTTTCCTGCGCGTTCCATGTCGTGGGCCAGCAGTTCGACACCGTATACCTCGGCGCACCGCCGTCCAGCGCGATTCACGGCGTACAGACATTCTCGGTGGCCGCTGGCGGCGGAATGGCGTTCGAGCTTCTGGCTGATATCCCCGGCGAGTTTCCGTTCGTGAATCACGAATTCGGCCACGGCCAGAAGGGCGCCACGGGGTTCATGGTTGTCGGGTAGGGCATTGGTGCCCCCGCCGCGTTCAAGCAGGCACGTCGGTCAGCGCGAACGCGATGATGCTGTATCATACGCGGCGGCGTACGGCGTTCAGTCGTTAGGCGGCGGAGTCTCGTCGGACTGATCGGCGAAGAAGATTTTCAGGTCGAGGCGAAACGCCTCGGAGGCCCTGGCCGGTTGCCACGTCAGCACGTCATCAACCAGCATCGCACGCTCATCGCCTGGGCGCCAGACTTCGATGGCTTCCGCGCTTCCGTCCACCACCCAATACTCCGGGACCTCACGGCGTTGGAATGCGCGTCGTTTGGTAATCCGATCGTGACGCGCGGAGCCTGGCGACAGCACTTCGCAGATGAGAATTGGATGCGTCACAGGCTCGTTCGCCGGTGCACGTCGACCGTTCAGCGCCGGGGCGACGAAAATATCGGGTTCGAAACGGTTTTCGCTCTCGAGCGCGATCTCGCCGGGCCCCAGGCGCACTTCGCCAAGGCTCTGACGCTGCACATAGTGGCGCAACAGCACGGCCAGCTCGAGCGCAATGCGCTGGTGGCGTCCGCTCGGTGCCGGCGTCACGAGCAGCTCGCCGTCGACCAACTCGTACCGCGGCGAATAGCCCTCCCGCCGGTCCACCAGGAGCGCGACGTCTTCCGTCGTCCAATGGTGCTTGCGTGTGGCTGCCATGAACATAATCTGCTCGGCGACGGGGTTCTGGCGCAACTCGGCATGCGCGACGGTACAGCGCTTGCCTGTCGGCACTATCATCGAATCAATGCGGCAACGCGTTATTCGTTGCGTACAACGCGGCTCATGCCACCGCATGACCCAACGCACTCGGTTATCGAATGCCGTTTGCAGGCGCAGCCGCGCTCACCGGTTAGGCGAGCGGTGCGCCGTCGGCCACGTCGGCGAAGAACCGGGTCACGTCCAGCGTGAAGGGCTCTGAGCAACCCTCCGGCCGCCACAGGAGCACGGTGTCGACGAGTTGCGCGCGATCATCCGTTGGACGCCACACCTCGAACGCATGCGCGTTGGGGTCCACGACCCAATACTCCGGCACATCGTGGCGCTGGTAGGCGCGGCGCTTGGTGATTCGGTCGTGGCGCGCCGAACTTGCCGATAGCACCTCGCAGATGAGCAACGGATGCGGCACCGGATCGTCTGCGCGCGCGTAGCGGCCCGCCACACCGGGGACCACGAAAATGTCGGGCTCGAACCGATTGCCGACCACCAGTTTGATTTCGCCGGGGCCAAGCCGGATCTCACCGAGCCGCTCGCGGGCGATATACTGGCGAAGCCGGAATGCAAGTTCAACGGCGATACGCTGGTGCGTTCCACTCGGCGCCGGCGTCACGAGTAACTCGCCGTCGACGAGCTCGTAGCGAGGGTGGTATCCCGCGCGCTTCTCGACGAGGACTTCGACGTCCTCGATGGTCCAGTGGTGCTTGCGTGCCGCTGACATGTACATAATGTGCTCGGCGACGGGGATCGTGCGCAACTCGGCATGCGCGACGGGATGTCTCTCGCGTGCCCGTGGCATCATCGAATCGACGCGCCCATAGTTCAATCTGTTGCGCACACTGCCACCGGGAGGCGACACGATCATGTCTTCACTCGACCGCACGCTGGAAGGCGACGTTCTCGTTCACCACTTGCCGCGCGATGAGCAAACGATCGATGCCGCGCTCGTCGCGAAGCACGGGCGCTCGGCGCGAACGCTGGTCAAGGAAGGCGCGCTTCGCCTAACGCTGATGGCGCTCGGGCCCAGCGGCGACGTACCGGTGCACGCCACCGATGCGCCGGTGAGCATCCACGTCGTCGAAGGCGGCGTCGTGTTCACGGCGGTGGGACGTGACTACACGTTGGCGGTGGGCGACGTGATCGTGTTCGGCGCGGGCGTCGAGCACGCGCTTCGCTCCGTGCACGGCTGCACGCTGCTCCTAACCGTCGTGCACACGGCTGGAGGCTGAGCCCGCCCATGTGCGGCCGTCGAACAGGCCACTGCTCGTTCGCCGAACAGTGGACGACGGTATTGAGTTGCGTGGCACGAACAAACGTGCGAACAGCACGTCGGGCGACAAGCCTAACGCACGAGCGTCACGAACGGAGACGACCCATGCACGGGAACTGCTTTCACGAGCACGTTTCGCATCGGATCGATGACGAGTAGTCGTGCTGGCTCGAAAGTGCTGTATTCCGCCACTCGAGGTGTTCCGGCCGCAACGTACAGCAACTTGCTATCGAGACTCGGCACGGCGTTGTCCGTCACCACAGGCTGTCCTTCTGCGGTCGAGGACGGGGCGATCTGAGAGACGTTGATCAGAGCGCGGGGACTCAGGTCGGCATTATAGACGAAGATCTGCCCCGAGCCCGGAGCATCGAAGGTGCCGAAATCGGAACGGTAGAGCGTGTTCTCGTCTGGGGAGATCGATAGCCAACCGAAACTCGGCGTTGGTACGGAGTCCGTCATGCGCTCGTTCACGAGGTCGTAGCGAAACTGCTGAAATCCGACGACATACGCTTGTTGGCCGTCCGGCGAGGCGAGCACTTGCTGCATACCGCCGGTGGGGTTATCGGTCGCCGGCGTTACCGTGAGCGAGTCACGAATCGCGAGCGTCGCATCGTCGAGAACATAGAACAGCCCGGTGTACACAATCGGCCCGAGTTGACGCACGCCCGCCACGAGGATTGCTCCGTTCGGCAAGGCATTGCTTGGCGCGACGGTGGCGAGATCGATGACATGTACCAGCGGGTCGAATCCGCTCACTGCTCGTGAGGCGAGATCGACAATGACGAACCCTTCGCTGGCTTCCTCAGTCGCATTGAGCAGCAGGCGAGTTCCATCGGGCGTGACGGCCATGATGTCACCGCCGATCGAGATGTGAAGGGAATCACTCAATGCCTGCTGTTCGAGTTGGGCAATGTGCACGCGCCAAGAAACCGCCAGGGTTCGGGTATCTATCGCAATGAGCTCACGGCTCGGATTGTCGAGCTCAGCGAACAGGTACAGTGTCGTACGATCCGGAGACATAGCGCCGCGGCTTTTGAGTCGCGGTATAGGGCTGATCTGGCGCGTGACCTTGCCCTGATTCGGATCGACGACGGAGAGATCGTTGGTATCGGTCGCGATGACCACGACGTTAGGCGTCTCACTTTGCGACGGAACAATGGCGCTGCCGCAGCACAGCGACAGCGCCACTCCTACGAGCGCTCCAGCGAACGCCAAACTTTCTTTGCAACCCGTGCCGACCATAATGCGATGTGACCTGTGGGTGGTTCAGCAGCCCTGCGGGCCGCAGCCACCAGTCTGTACTGTGATGACGAGCGCTTGACTCGGTGCCGAGAGCCCCCTGAGCTGACCATCACTCGCAACTCGAAGTTGGTGGTCGTTGTCTCGTTCTCGCTATACGTAGTCGACTTGGTGCCTACCGGAAACCAGTCCCGATCTCCAGAAGTCGGCACTTGCGACTGAGCGCGGCCCTACGGGAGACCGTCGAGCCAGCGCTGGCTGGTTCGCACGTGAGCGACAGTATTGAGTTTGAGTGACGCGAACTAACGCGCGAACAGAACGTCCGGCGACCACCCGTGCAGGCGAATTGCCTTGATGAGCTTCTTGGTGCGTGTGTCAAGCACAAGCAAACGCGCCGGCTCTCCACCGTAGGTGGTGGCCCGCGGCGAACCGGCTGCCACGTAGAGAAGCGTCCCATCGGCGCTGGGCACGGCGTCCTGCGTATCAGCGCTTCTGGAGCAACGCCCGTGATGCCTTGTCCATTGTCCTGTTGGGCCGCCGCGATGCCCGCGACCGCGGTTCCATGATGCTGCTCCAGACTCGGGTTGTTTGCGCAGCTATCGCAATCAAGAGTGGTGTTTCCGAAAACATCGTAGCCAAATTCAACGCGTGATCCATCGACGTCGTGAAACTCAGGATGGCTGGCCTGCACGCCATCATCGATGATCGCGATAGTGATACCGCCTTCGCTCGGGATACCGGCGCCGCGCGTGAGATCCCATGCGGGCTCCACGTTGTCGTCGACGGGGATGCCGTTGTGAAGGTTCGTGTTCTTGAGGTAGTACTGCAGCGGGAAATACGGATCCGTTGGAACTGATGAAGGTCGTGCGTTCCCGATCTCATCGGGCTGTGCCCAGGCGACGAGCGGATGTTTGAACAGGAGAGCGGAGATCTTCAGGGGATCCGCGCTCGAATCGGTGGGATAGCCAAGCCAATATGCCATGAACCCTGAGTCCGGGCGCGGAGGCCGGATGATCCGCATGCTCAGCGCGGCAACCAGGCTGTCGACCTGCTGCGGAGTTACGCCCGCCTTGAAGCGCACGACGGCTCGATCGACAAGCAAGATCGGCGAGCTGTCGCCCACCTGCCGGTAGGCGGTGCTAACGAAGCCAAACCGACCATCTGCCTTGAGCCGCGCCCGCAACGCAAGCGCGGCAGCCAGCGGCGTGCCCGGAGGGAGGTGCAGCCGTCGTCGGCACCGGCGGCGGCGTCGGAGAAGCCGGAGAAGAAAGGGAGAAAGGCGTCGTGAAGTTGATCGCGGGGACGAGCGGGTACGCCT
>DATNCZ010000411.1:0-7725 GCA_035553335.1 Gemmatimonadaceae bacterium | reverse complement strand
AGATGTCGTGCGCACGCTCCCGCGCGTGACGCGTTCGATGATGGATGCGCGCCTGACGACTCCACGCGAGATCGACGAGGCGGTGCGCGGCCTGTCGCACGCCGGTGAGCCGCTCTACCTGCTCGACGAGGACGCCATCGCCTCGCTCGCGCCGGATCTGATCGTCACGCAGGCGCTGTGCGAAGTGTGCGCTGTGAGCGAGACCGACGTCCGCGCGATCGCAGCGCGACTGCCGAGTAAGCCGCAGGTGGTGACGCTCTCGGGTTCGACATGGAACGGCGTCGCCGAGGACATGCGCCGGCTCGGCGCGGCACTCGGCTGCGTGGGTACGGCCGCGGAAGTCGTCGAGGCACTCGAGGCACGTATTCGCGACGTGCACGAAACGCTGCGCGCCGCCCGCGCGCCGCGTCCCAACGTCGTGGTGATCGAGTGGACCGATCCTGTGTTCGCGGCCGGTCACTGGGTTCCCGAATTGGTACGACGCGCTGGCGGTCACGAGCTGATGTCGGCCGCGGGCGAGCATTCCACTGTTCGCTCCGTCGAAGCAATCAAATCCGCCCGGCCCGAGCTGCTCGTGATTGCGCCCTGCGGGTACGACGTGGAGCGCGCGGCATCAGCTGCGCGCGAATTGCTCGGGCGAGACGAATGGGCCTGGGCCGATGGGATTCCGGTGTGGGCCGTCGACGCAAACTCGCTTGTGAGCCGGCCAGGACCTCGACTGGTGAACGGAATCGAGACGCTCGCCGCGATAATGCATCCGGATCTGTTCCCCGCAGCGGCCGAAGCGAACGCGGTACGGGTTGTGTAGTCCTCCCGGGCGATTACCCGGGAGGACTGCACGGAATTACTTGTTCACCCTGTACGGTGCCAGTTGCGGATCCACCGTCTTCTTGTCGCCGACCACCACGAGGGTCATGTGCTCGGGCTTGAGGTATGTCTGCGCCATGTGCTGCACTTCCGCCGGCGTCACGGCCAGAACGTGCTTGACGTAGTCGGCGAGATATGCACTACCCAATCCCTGCTCGTCGACGAACGAGAGCTGGTTCACGATCCCGCCGCGTGATGCATTTCGAAGCGTGAAGAGGCCGATCATGTTGTTCTTGATACCGCTCAGCTCCGGCTCGCCGGGCGCAGCGCTCTGCAACCGCGCGATCTCGCCAAAGATCTCCTTGAGCGACGCGCCGGTCACGGCCGTCGTCACGTCGGCCTGCTCGGCCCAGTTCGCGTCGTGATAGTGCGTGCTCACATAGCTGTACGGTGAATACGTGTATCCCTTCTGCTCGCGGATGTTGGTAGTGATTCGTGAGCCGAAAGTGCCGCCGAGCAGCGCGTCCATCACGTTGAGCTGGATGTAGTCGGCGCTGGTGGGGCCTGGGACGGGCACCCCCAGAATCAGTGTCGACTGCACCGAGCCGGGTCTGTCGATCAGTGTCACGGTGCGCTTCGTGCTTGGCGTTGGCGGGTCGACAGTTGGACGCGCACCGGCGCGCCACCCCGAGAATGCATCGCGCGCCGCACGCTCGACCGACGCGGGATCGAAGACACCGACAACGTACAGATGCGCGCGCGCTGCACCGAAGTTCCTCGCGTAGAAGTCGCGCACCTGCGCGATCGTGTATCCGTTCAGCATCGCGGCCGTGGGAAACGCACGGCCGTATGGATGGTTGCCATAGACTTGTCGGGCATAAGCCTCCTGCGCGACCGGCTGCGGCTGACTGAGTGCGATCGCGAGATTTCGCGCCTCGTTCGCTTTTATCCGCGCGAGCTCGCTTTCGGGGAGTAACGGATGCTGCGCGACGTCGGCGACGAGTTTCACCATGTCAGCGGCACGCTCGCCGAGCACGGCGCCGCCGATCTGCGACATGTCGTCACTCGCGGAAGTGGTGAGCTCTCCTCCCATGCCCGCGACGTCGTCGGCGATCTGGGTTGCGCTCCGTGTCGTCGTTCCCTCGCGCATGAGATCGGTCGTAACGTCGGCCAGCCACGTCTGTGTCGCGGCTTCGTCGATGTGACCCGTTCGAAGCTCGAGATAGATCGAAGCCTTGGGAATCTTTCCGAACTGGACCAGCGTGATCTTCATTCCGTTCGCGAGCGTGATGTCGTGTCGCGGCGGAATGTGGAACGCTTTCGGGGTGCCCAGGGGCGGTGGCGCCTCGCGAGTGGTCGAGGTCTGCTGTGCATTTACAGTGGCCGCGGCTCCAAGCAGGATGATCGCGGCTGATAGGATGTTCTTCATCTGTCTGGTCTCCGCGCGATCATGGGTTTGTGCCGCTCTTGGCGGCCGGTACGATGAATTCGACCGTGCGATTGGTCGGAGCGAGATATTCCTGCGCAGTCTTGAGCAGCAATTCCGGCGTCACGCTCGCGAAGCCGGCTTCGAGCTTGTTGATCTCACCGGGATCGTTGTCGAACAGCGCGAATGATGCGAGCAGGTTCGCGCGGCCGAAGCCGGCGGACTGTTCCAGCTCCTGATAAAGGCTCGACCGCAGCTTTACGAGCGCGAGATCGAGCACCGCCTGACTCACCGGCGTGGTCCGCAGCGGCGCGATCGCCGTGTCCATCGCCGCAAGCAGCGTCTCGCCTGACTTTCCGGAGTCGTGAAATGCCTGTATCTCCCAGAGCATCGGTCCCTGATAATCGAACATATCGCCGAGTCCAAAGTTGATGCCGGCATCGACGCTCCCCGTGAGACCGCGCTTCTGCACAAGCTCCTGGTAGAAGCGCGAGTTCTGGCCTTGCGCCAGAATCTGATCCAGCAACCCGAAGGCGTACCACTCGGGCGTCAGGCGTGGGGGGACGTGATACGCGACTCCGAGCGCGGGACGCGTGGCAAGCGAGTCGATTCGCGTGAAACGCTTCTCGGCCGTCTGCGGCGGCTCGGAGAGATCGGGCCTTGGCGGGAGGGCCGCAGCGGGGATGTTCCCGAAGTATTCGGTGATCCAGTTACGCACATCGTTACGGTCGTAGTCGCCGGTCACGACGAGCACCGCGTTGCCGGGCGAATAATACGTGTGAAAGAAGCTCTCGACGTCACTCAGGTTCGCTGCGTCGAGGTCATGCATGTCGCCGTAGAAGTTGTGCGCGTTGTACCAGTTGGTGTTCGCGTGCATCGGCAGATCGATCCACGGGAAACCGCCGTAGGGCTGGTTCAATACGTTGACGCGAACCTCGTTCTTGACCACGTCGCGCTGGTTGTCGAGGTTGGCGGTGTCGATCACGAGTCCACGCATGCGATCGGCCTCCGCCCACAGGATCCTGCGCACCGCGTGGGTCGGTATGACCTCGAAATAATTGGTGAAGTCGAATCGTGTGGATCCATTCAGGATGCCGCCGTTCTGCTCCACCAGTTTTACAAACTGAAGCTTGCCGAGGTTGCGCGATCCCTGGAACATGAGGTGCTCGAAGAGATGCGCGAAACCGGTTCGGTCCCGTGGCTCGGTGCGGAATCCTATGTTGTAGTAAACAGCGACCACCGCGGTTGGTGTGGTCGAATCCGGAGATAGCACCACACGCAGCCCGTTATCGAGCTTGTAGAACTCGACGGGGATGTTCAGTGCGGCGGTAGTGCTTGAAGAAGCGCGAGAAGGAGTCTGAGCCTGGAGAGGTGCGCCTGCTGGAGCGAGCAGCGCGAGGCCTGCGGAAATCAAGACGTGACGCAGGCGATTTACGGGCACCATGGTCGTCCCTGTGGGTGAGTGGTAAGTGAACATGGAGATCATTCGGGCATCCGGCAAGACACGAGACTCGCGGATCCCGCGGGTACTGCCACCGCGGATTCAGTGGAGCTCGATGAAGCCCCTCTCGACCCCGGCCCGGACTGCCGACGTCCGGCTGTCGACACCCAGCTTCCCGAAAATGTGAACCAGATGTGCCTTTACCGTCGGCTCGGCGATGCCGAGCGTGGCGGCGATCTGTTTGTTGCTGGCGCCGCGCGCAACGCATTGCAGGACCTCCGTTTCACGATTGGTCAGCGGCTCGTGCGCCGGGGTTGCCATCTGCTGCATGAGCCGCGCGGCAACGGAGTGGGCGAGGTAACGCTCACCGCGCGCCACCGCACGGACTGCGCGAAACAATTCGTCGTGCGGCACGTCCTTGAGCAGATAACCGACCGCGCCTGCCTCCACTGCGCGCAGCACGTCCGCGTCTGTTGCATACGTTGTAAGCACCAGTATTCGCACACGTGGATTCCCGGCGATGATGCGGCGCGTCGCGCTGGCGCCGTCCAGCTCCGGCATGCGGATGTCCATGAGGACTATGTCCGGATCCAGCGTACTCGCGAGATCGAGCGCCTCCAGTCCGGTTGCTGCCTCGCCAACTACCTCGAAATCAGGCTGGCTGCCCAGGCTTCCCGAAAGTCCGCTACGGACGATTGGATGGTCATCCGCGATCACTATCCGAATACGGTGAGTCACGCAAGCTCCTGTCTCTGCGACGCTGCGACCGCGGTGGCAAATGGAAGGGCGACCGTCAGACTCGTGCCATTGCCTCCGTTGCTTTCGACGATGACGCGGCCGCCGAGCGCAGCTGCGCGCTCGCGCATGCCGGCGATGCCGAGCCCGCGTTCCGGTTGCGACGTCTGCTCCGGGATGCCGACGCCGTCGTCATCTATCTCGAGGAGCACCAGATCGTCCACGTGTGACAATCGGACCGAGACGTTACTGGCGGATGCGTGACGTGCGACGTTGCTCAATCCTTCCTGCGTAGCGCGGAGCAGTGTTACTTCGGCGTCCTGCACCAGCTCGGGAACGTTGGTGGATTCGAACGATGCGGGAACGCCGTGAAGCGCCGACCACTCGCGCACGACACGGTCCAGCGCCGCAGGGAGCGGACCGTCGGCGAGCGCGGAAGGACGCAATGCCAGCACGAGCCGGCGGATCTCGGTGAGGCTGGCTCGCGATACCGCCTGCGCCTGGGCGAGGTACGGCGCGGCAAGCGCAGCCCGATCGGAGCTCGAATTATCGAGCCGGCCATTCTTTGAAGCGGTTGCACCTGAATCGCTCGCCGGTCCGCGCAGCACCAGCTCCGCCGCCGAGAGCTGCGCGATAACGCTTGTGAAACCCTGTGCGAGCGTGTCATGCAGATCGCGCGACAGTCGCTGCCTCTCCGCGAGCACCCCGGCCTCCCGCGAGCGTGCGGCGAGATCCTGATGCGCGGCGTCGAGCTTGCGCAGGAGATCTTCCTGCACTGCGGCGTCACGATTCGACCGGTGGATGTAAAGCACAATCGCGCCGACTATCACGCCGAGCACGAGGATGGGGATTGCGTTGATGAATCGTGTTACGACGAAACCGTTGTCCGTTCGGCTCACGGCGATGACGTCGGCGATGACGAACGCCGCGAGCGCACCTGTTATCCACCGGAACGGTAGAAAGATGCATGCCTGAAACAGAGCGCCGAGCGCGAGCAGGCTGTATTCGCGTCGTAGCCACGAGGTGGCGAACACGAGCGCCCAGCAGGTCGCGACGTAAGCAATGCTCCGCCAGGACTCGCGTACCAGCCAGCGGTACAGGATCACGCCAGCTACGTGTACCGCGATCGTGGCCAGTAGCAGGAACGCGAGGCGTGCCCCGGTCGTGCCGGCGAATACGGATTGCAGCGAGCCGCTTCGGACGACGGCGATGCGTGTCGCCGTCATGAGCGCTACCAGTTGAGTCGCTGCCCACACGTTCAGCCACACGGGTGCATGCCTGGAAAAGAGCGGCTCGGATGGAGCGCGGAGTCGGGCGGTCAGCACCATCCTGTAAATGTCATGCGCCGCGCCGCTTTGTGCCATGCGAAACGGCACATTCGAGAGATCGAGCGCCCGGCTCGGCGGTCGTATCAACCAAAAGTTGTAGATCGCATGACTACGTCCGGACGATGGCGCAGCTTCGCGCAGGGCCGCAGCTTCCGTCATGACCATGTACCGACGGAGCTCGGACTGAGATGCAGCGCGCGATTCGCGAATCGCTTTTCCAGGGCCTGCGCGCACTCGGCATCAACCCGATGCGGACGGGATTGGCGACGCTCGGGATCATCATCGGCGTCGCGTCGGTGATCATGACGCTGGCGCTGGGCGACGGACTCGGGAATTACGCCCGCGAGTCGTTGGCGGTGACGACCGACGTGCAGACTGTGAACATTGCCTCCCGCACGAGCGAGATTCGCGACGGATTCAGCTTTCCGGTATCGGGCTATCCCATCTTCACGCTGCAGGACGCCGCTGAGCTGCAGGACGTAGTCGGCCCGAGCGGTGACGTGTCGATGTCCGCATCGGGACGCGCGATCATCATGTCGCCGCAGGCCGCACCGCACGCCGTACGCGTGAACGCAACCCTTCCGAACTTCGTCACGTTTCGGCGCAAGGACGTGGAGACGGGCCGCTACTTCACTGACGCCGAAGCTCGCCGCGATGCGCCCGTCGTGGTGCTGTCGCACAATCTGGCCGCGCAACTGTCGCGCACCGGCGATCCATCGCGAATGCTCGGCGCGACGGTGCGCGTGCATGGTCGCCCGCTGACGGTGATCGGTATCATGCCTCCGTACGTTGGCGAGCGTCTCTTCGACGTGTATGTCCCCATCCTGGCCGCTTCGACGACGTTCGCACCAAGTGGAGTGATTACACCGACGCTGGCCGTCCGCGCGCGAAGCATCGAGGGAGTCGGAGAGGTGCGCGACCTGGTGGACGGATGGCTCGCGGGGAAATTCCCGGACTGGCAGAAGCACGTCGACGTCGAGCTGGAAGCCGCGCGACTGGCACAGGTGAACAACGCACTGCTGATATTCAAGCTCGTAATGGGCGCTCTGGCCGGCGTATCGCTCGTAGTCGGCGGTGTGGGGATCATGAACGTCCTGCTCGCGAGCGTCACGGAGCGCACGCGTGAGATCGGCGTGCGCAAGGCCGTCGGTGCGACGCGTCGCGACATCCTCGTGCAGTTTCTCGCCGAGTCGCTCGCGCTGGCCAGCGCCGGTACCGGAGTTGGCACCGTGCTCGGCCTGTCGGGCGCGTTTGCGCTGGCGGCACTCGCCAGGCGCTTTGCGACGACCATACCGATGTACGCCGCGGTTTCGCCGGCAACTATCATCACCGCGGCCGTCGCGGCGTCCGTTGTGGGACTCACGTTCGGCATGTATCCGGCAATGCGCGCCGCGCGGCTATCTCCGATCGACGCGATCCGGCACGAGTAGGTGATCTGCCCCACACAGCATCGGGGCTGACGCGGGATGGCTGTGCCAGCGGACGACCGTCGGGAGTCGTAAGTTCTTCGCACCCCATGAAAGGACTCTTCGTGCGTCTCTCGCTCGCTATTGCCGCCGCTGCTTCGGTGCTCGTAGTCGCCCCAGAAGCGGCGGCGCAGAATGCGCCCCGCCCGTCAGGCGATCCCGCGTCAGTTGCCGCAGTGGCTTCCTGGCTTGCTTACGACGCGCCGCCCGGAGACGAATCCCGCATCACGGATGCGGTGATGGCAGCCGACAATCACTGGCGCCGCGACGCACTTGGCAACCTGGTGATGACGGTCGGGAGCGGCCACCCTCGCCGGTTGATCGCATGCGGGCTCGATCATGCAGGGTTCATCGTGAGTGAGATAACCGATCAGGGCTATCTGCGATTGCATCGCGCCGGAAATGGCGCGACGCATCCACTCTGGGATCAGTTTCATCAGGCGCAGCAGGTGCGGGTGTTGACGAAGAACGGATCGATCCCGGGTGTAGTCGCTGTGGACAATCTTCACTTCGCTCAGGAGC
>DATNCZ010000410.1:0-3414 GCA_035553335.1 Gemmatimonadaceae bacterium | reverse complement strand
GTCGGGCCGATGTGGCGGGGTGCAAATTGATCAGCGCTTTCGAGCGCGGAGGGAGCCTGAACGGAAGCCATCTATCGAGAGATTGGATTGTGCGGCGACGGCGGCATTGGGCGCCGAGGAGCGCGCTCTGCGAGAGCGCCTTCAGCCCGTAAATTTAATCGTCTGTGGCAGGCCGTATTCGAGGCTGAATCTTGTGCGGCTGGCTGAATGGCGCGATGATGTAGCGCTGACGATACTCATCGAGGACAACCCAGACGCGATCATATCACTCGATGAATTCAACGCCACGTACCATTCCGCCGCGCATGCCTGACGGGCGCCGGGCAGCGCTGTGCTGCGCGCTGGCCCTCACTGCCGGACTCATCGCCGGTTGCGGCGAAAAGTCGCGAACCGAAAGCGGGGGCGGGACCCTGGTGGTCTCGACCGCCTCCGACGCCGACAATCTCTTCCCGCCGCTGGTAATGTCGAGCCAGGGCCGGCAGGTGGTGGAGCAGATCTTCGAGCCGCTGGCCGACGTGGGCGATTCTCTGAACGTGTTCGGAGATGCCGGCTTCATTCCGCGGCTTGCGGACAGCTGGACCTGGTCGGCCGATTCGTTGTCGATCGCATTTCACCTGAACCCGCGTGCGCGTTGGCACGACGGGAAGCCGGTAAGAGCGAGCGACGTCAGGTTCACCCTATCGTTGGCCAAGAATCCAGCGGTAGCGGCGCCGATCGCTCCGTTACTGTCGAACGTGGATTCGGTGAGCGTTACCGACTCGCTGACGCCAGTGTTCTGGTTCAAGCGACGCTCGGCACAGCAGTTCTATGATGCGGCCACGGTCGCTCTCATCGTACCGGAACACATCTACGGCGGCATCGCACCGGCGGCGCTGGCGTCGTCGGACGTGCTGCGGCATCCGGTCGGGTCCGGCCGGTTCAAGTTCCGCCGCTGGGTCCCGAATGCGACGATCGAGATCGTGTCGAACCGGGATCACTACCGTGCGCCCGCGAGGCTCGATCGCGTGATATGGACCATCGCGCCGGGCGACTTCACCGCAGCGTCCACACGGTTCCTTGCCGGCGAGGCGGATTTCTTTCCGAGCGTCCGGCCGGACATGATGGCGCAGATCGCGAAATCGCCGAATCTGCGATTGGTCGAATATCCCGGGTTCAAGTTCGGCTACATGGTTTTCAACATGCGAGATCCGAAGAATCCGAAGGCGCCACATCCGTTATTCCACGACACTGCGGTGCGACGCGCGCTCACGATGGCGATCGACCGGGCGTCGCTGGTACGCAACGTATTCGACTCGCTCGCAATCCCGAGCATCGGCCCGACCGTGCGCGCAATGGGAACGAGCGACACGACAATCGCGCAGATACCATACGACCCGAGTGGTGCGATGCGCATTCTCGACTCGCTCGGGTGGCGCGCCGCACGGGACGGGATACGAGTGCGCGACGGCAGGCAACTCGCGTTCACGATCATGGTCCCCTCATCGAGCAAGGATCGCGAGCGCCTTGCGGTGCTGATGCAGGATCAGTTCAAGCGTGTCGGCGTCAAGGTGAGCATTCTCTCGGTCGAGCCGAACGTGTTCGAGCAACAGCAGGCGACTCACGCGTTCGATGCGGCGATCGAGACGTGGCTGGCAGACCCCAGTCCTGGCGGCATCCGTGAGAGTTGGGGATCCGAAGCCGCGCGAACCGAGGGAAGCAAGAACTACGGCGACTATGCGAATCCCGCCTTCGACACGCAGGTGGACAGCGCGCTCGGCGCGTCTTCGCGGCCCGCCGCACGCGTGTTGTTCTCTCGTGCGTTCCAGACGCTGATCTCGGACGCGCCGGCGATCTGGCTGTTCGAGCCGCGTAACGTGGTCGGCATTCAGAAACGCATTCATACCGCACCGCTGCGTGCGGACGCATGGTGGGCCCATCTTGCGGACTGGTACGTTCCGGCCGACGAACAGATCGCGCGCGACCATGCGGGTGACGATGCTGCGCCGCGCGCGGATTCCCCGTCGTCGAAGGGGAGCAGCTAGCTTGGCGTCAGCGGGAAGGCGTGGTGTAGTCGGCACCGTCGTATCGCGCCTCTTGCAGGCAGTAATCGTCGTCGCGATCGTCACGACGATCGTCTTCGTGCTCATCCACATTGCGCCGGGCGATCCGTTCACGTCGGCGATGGACAACCCCAACGTCACCGAAGCAATGCGTGCCAGGTGGCGCGCGATGTACGGATTGGACCGGCCGCTGCTGGAACAGTATGTCCGCTACCTGAGCAACGTGGCACGCGGGAATTTTGGCTGGTCGTTCTCGATGCACAGGCCGGTCATCGACGTCTTGAAGGATGCGTTGCCCAACACGCTGCTGCTCGCCGGAACCGCGCTGGTGCTCGGGTTCGCCGGTGGAATCGGACTGGCAGTGATCCAGGCAACGAGACCGGGATCCCGCACGGATCGCACACTCGGTGCGGGCTCGATGTTCTTCTACGCGATGCCGGACTTCTGGCTAGCGCTCATGATGATGCTGATCTTCGCGTACTGGCTTCCGTGGTTCCCCGTCGCCGGTGCCGTGGATCCGGTGATGCACGAGTACATGGGGCCGCTCGCGGCTCTGGGCGACAGACTCAAGCATCTGGCGCTTCCGGCAATCACGCTTGCTCTGCTCTCCGGCGCGGCGGTGGCACGGTATCAGCGCGCAGAGCTGCTGCGCGTTCTCCCGGATGATTTCGTCCGTACCGCCCGCGCGAAAGGCCTGAGCGAGCGACGTGTGATGTGGGTTCACGTGCTTCGCAACGCGCTCATACCAACAATCAGCCTGCTCGGCCTTTCGCTGCCGGTGTTGTTCACCGGTGCGGTGTTTATCGAACGCGTCTTTGCGTGGCCGGGAATGGGCTGGGTGATTCTGAACGGTGTCGCGACGCGCGACTATCCACTGGTTACGGCGGGTGTAATCGTTGCAGCGGCAACGGTAACGCTCGGGAGCCTGGGAGCCGACCTGTTGTACTCCGTCGCCGATCCGCGCATTCGTGGACGCTGATACGCTGAGAGATCGGCCGCACTGGACGCACCGCATGGTGCGACACGCAGGCATCGCGTCAGGCGTCATCGCGATCATCGTAGTTGTTGCTTTGCTTGCGCCATGGGTAGCACCCTACGATCCGATTGCGCAGCCGGACATCATCGGGCTCAAGAATCTCGCGCCATCGTTCAGCCATCCCTTCGGTACCGATTCGTTCAGCCGCGACGTTCTGAGCAGATGCATCTACGGTGCGCGCATTTCGCTTTCGGTCGCCGCTCTCGCGACGGCGATCGCAATAACGCTTGGAACGCTCTATGGCGCGATCGCGGGTTACGTCGGCGGAGCGGTCGATGCGGTGCTCATGCGCATCGTGGACGCCGCGCTTTCGATTCCGCGAGTCCTGCTGCTGATCGC
>DATNCZ010000409.1:0-2426 GCA_035553335.1 Gemmatimonadaceae bacterium | reverse complement strand
TGGGACGGTGCACCATGCGAAATGCATCCGCCAGTCCGACGACATGCGCGCGGCCGAGTAGCTGTGGTGACAGCTCGTCTTCCACGAGGGGCAACAGTGCGTCCAGGTGGGCGTCGATGAGTGAGCGCAGAACCTTGAACGAGATTCCCTCGGTTGCCGGATAGACCGACAACACGCGCCCACCGCTGGTCGGGTTCTCGTCGGGTCCGAGGTTGACGTATTCGCGCGGCGCGAGCTGACGCCCGTGAAAGAAGCGCACAGGCCCGCTCAGCAGGAGAGTGTCGTCCTTGTGTATGACACGATCGAGAAACGGCTGGCCCGGCCATGCCACTTCGATGATGCCGCTGTCGTCGCGTACGACAGCCTGGAATATGCGCAAACCCTTGCGTGTCGGTATCACGCCCTTGGAGATCACGCGGCCGATTACCGTCGCGTCCATTCCAGGCTCGAGCGATGAGATGTGTCTTACCGTGCTTGCATCTTCGTAGCGGCGCGGCACGTGCCACAACAAGTCGCCGGCCGTGATGATGCCGAGCTTGCGCAGCGACTCAGCACGCGCTGGCCCGACACCCTTGAGGAAATTGATCGGCGTATCGAGCCGCATTCGCCCGGACATCGGCGATGGCGCGCCGCTTCGCGCCATCAGTCGCCTACAACCTCGCGAGAAAAACGCGCCGCGTCGAATGCAACGAGATCGCTCGCCTTCTCACCGACACCGACGAATTTCACCGGCACGTCGATCGCTTCATGGACCGCGACCACCACTCCACCGCGCGCAGTGCCGTCGAGCTTCGTGATCACGAGACCGGTAAGCGGAACCGAGGCCGCAAATGTCTTAGCCTGGCTCACCGCGTTCTGTCCGATCGTGCCGTCGAGAACGAGCAGCGTCTCGTGCGGCGCACCGGGAAGCCGCTTCGCAATTACACGATTCACCTTGCGCAGTTCTTCCATCAGGCTGTCGCTCGTGTGCAGCCGTCCGGCGGTATCCACGATCACGACGTCTACGCCACGCGTGATGCCGGCTTCCACGGCGTTGTAAGCAACCGACGCAGGATCCGATCGCTCCGGTCCACCGACAAACTCCGCTCCGGTTCTCTCCGCCCACACGCGCAGCTGGTCGATTGCGCCCGCCCGGAAGGTGTCAGCCGCTCCCACGAGCACCGTCTTGCCCTGCGCGCGCAACGCGCTGGAGATTTTTCCGATGAAGGTCGTCTTCCCCGCACCGTTCACGCCGACGATCAGCATTACCAGCGGCTTGCTTTCCGCAGCGCGAAGCGCCGGGTCTGCGTTGCCGGCGCGGAGCGCGTTCTCGATGCCCTTGCTGAGCGCAGTCTTGAACTCGTCGCTCGTCCTGACCTGACCGCGCTGTGCCTGGCGGGATATCTCATCGACGAGCCGCAGGGTTACGGGCACACCGAAGTCCGACTGAAGCAGGACCTCCTCGACCTGCTCCAGCGACCCCTTGTCGACCCCGCCTCTCGCGATGACCGCGACATCGGTGAGGGCGACGTCCTTGATCCGTTGCCATAGCGACCGCTTGGGGACGTCGCCTTCCTTACGAGACAGAAATGCCATTTTTGGGGGAAAATCCGGGCGCAGCCGAGCCCGGCTGGATAAGTCAAAAACGTACAGTCGCCACCGGGTGGCGGCGTGACATGAGCGATTCTGACAGTAATTTACCCTGAACGCGCGGTCGAGAGATCAAGCGAACTGTCACTGGCATAGTCCTTCCAGCGATGGTCTCTCCCACAGGAAGGGCCGAATGTACATCGTCATTGCAGCCATAGTATTCGCAGCGATCGCGCTCCTTATCATGATTGACCTGGTGAAACGCCGCCGCCGGAGGCGCAGATATCCGGCCCAGCCGGACGGAGTGCGGACCTGCGTATCGTGCGGGAAGGTGCTGCGTGCGGGCGCGACCGATTGCAGTCACTGCGGCGCGGATTCGGTCGTGATCGTCGTCTGAGGTTCCGTCGCTGGCCGTCAGACGGTCGTCATTCCCGCGAAAGCGGGAATCCATCTGCTGCCGACCCATTTCCTGCTGTCGTCGCATCCGAAGATCGATAACATGGATTCCCGCTTTCGCGGGAATGACGAGACTTTAGGATTCCCAAGGAGCGGATCCATCCGCGCCCTACAGCGGGAATGACGAATAGAGTGATTGATCGGAACCTGCGCTGGTCGCAAAAAAAGATCCCGCTGGAGTACGTCTCCAGCGGGATCTCGTGCATTCTGTGTCGCCGAGTGCAGATCAGCGCATCGCGACTTGCTTGGGTTCGCCCGAATGCGCCATGACTGCGAGCGTATGCGCGCGAATCTCGTTGAACAGCGCCGTCTCCGAGCTGCTGAGCGTTGCACCGCTCTGCCCTTTGAGGGCGAGCTTCGGATCGCGCGCGACTCCATTGACCCGAATCTCGAAGTGAAGA
>DATNCZ010000408.1:0-12096 GCA_035553335.1 Gemmatimonadaceae bacterium | reverse complement strand
GGTCCCGAATATCTTAGCGTCGAGCGAGCTCTTGAGGCCCGTTTCGGCTTCGTCCACTGCATCTTCAGCCGGCTGGGTGTAGTTGAACGTTATGCCTGGATAGACGCGCAGCTTCTTGTCGATCGCCGCGATCAGCTCGGGTTTCGTGTGATACTTGCCGTGCCACTCTCCATACGGCTTGAGCCCCACGTAGAATTCGGCGTTGAAGAATCCCGTTGCGTCGGTTCCGTCATCCGGACGGCCGTGCTCGGACGCTACCAGTGTGACTTCGGGGAACGACTTGATGATCGCCCTTATCTGCGGGACGATCTTCGATGACTCCTCGAACGAGATCGTGTACGGCATAGTCGCGCGAACCCAGAGCGCGCCCTCGTCCAGCTTGGGCATGAACTCGCCGCCGATGCGCGTGATCAGCAGCAAACACGCCACGCCGATCGCAATCGATCCCCAGAGCACGATCTTCGCGTGCTGGAGGCTCCATTCCAGGCCGCGCCTGTACTGCAGGAGAATCCATTCGAAGGTCGCATTCCGGCGTTCCTTCACACCGCCGCGCAACACCACTGCGCACACCACCGGAAGCAGCGTGATCGTCACAAGCAACGATCCAATCAACGCAAAGATCGTGGTGTCCGCCATCGGCTTGAACAACCTGCCCGACGGTCCCGTGAGGACGTAGATGGGCGAGAAGCCTGCGATGATCACGGCTATCGCGTACACGATCGGACGATCCACTTCCGCGGCAGCGTCGGTTATCACGGTCTTTATGTCATACGCGGTGCCGTGTCGTCGCGCCAGTTGCCGGTGGATGTTCTCGACCATCACCACCGCGCCATCGACCAGGATTCCGAAGTCGATCGCTCCGATCGACAGCAGGTTCGCCGGGATCCCCTTGAGATCCAGGCAGATGAACGCGAACATCAACGCCAGCGGTATCGACACCGCGACGATGAGCCCCGAGCGGATGTCGTACAGGAAGAAGATCAGGATCACCACCACCAGAACGATGCCGCGGAGGAGATTGTCCTCGACCGTCTTGGTCGTGAGCTGTATTAGATCGCTGCGATCGTAGAACGGGACGACCTTGACGTCCTTGGGAAGAATTTTTGTATTGAGCTCGTTCGTCTTCTGTTCGACGCGCTTGAGGACCGTTTGCGCCTGCTCTCCAGTGCGCATCAGGATCACGCCTTCCACTGCGTCGTTCTGGTCGTTGAAACCGAACTGACCGAGCCGCGGCGCATAACCGATCTCGACAGAGCCGACGTCCTTCACCAGCACAGGCGTTCCGTTCTGCACGGCGACTACTGTGTTTGCGATGTCCTCCAGAGTGTTGATTCGACCGAGTCCGCGAACATAGTAGAACTGCCCGCCCTCGGAGTAGAAGCCGCCGCCCGCGTTCCCGTTGTTGTTGCCGAGCGCGTTCGCCAGGGTGGACACGTTCAGTCCCGCCCCTGCAAGCTTGGTGGGATCGACCAGCACCTGGTACTGCATCGTCTGGCCGCCGAGCGACGACATGTCGGCAACACCAGGTACGGCCTTGTACTGCTTTTCGAGAATCCAGTCCTGAATGTTCTTGAGCTGCATCGGCGTGCGGTCCGGACTCTGGACCACATATCGATACACCAACCCGGATGGCGACGACATCGGAGCGACGGACGAGGACACGCCGTCAGGCAGGCTCAGGTCCGGTATGCGCTCGAACACCTGCTGCCGTGCGAAATACGTGTCGGTCCGATCCTCGAACGTCATCGTCACGTCGGACAGGCCGTACAGCGAGACCGATCGCATGACTTTCAGATTCGGCGTGCCGTTCATGCCAGCTTCGACCGGTACGGTGATCAGTCGCTCCACCTCTTCGGCGGCATGGCCCGGCCACTGAGATATGATCTCGACCATCGGAGGCGAGACGTCGGGATACGCATCGACCGGAAGTCGGGAAAAGGACCACGCACCGACTCCTATCAACACAATCGCGAGAATCCCGGTCAACAGCGGCTGCGCCAGCGACGCGGCCACGACGCGATTCACGAACGACTGTGCCGTGCCCTCCATCGAACCGGGCTCCTCTATCTGTGGCAGTGCACTGTGCGGGTGGTCTGCGCCGGACCCGTCGGATGTTCCAGTGGGATCGGGAGGAGTCACAGGCTCTCCGCGAACTGCAGGAACAACGCGCCCTCTGCAACCACGCGATCGCCCGCATTCAGCCCGGACAGTATCTCGTAGTCATCACCGATACGCGTGCCAAGTGTGACGCTGCGCCGCGCGTACTGCACGTTGGGCGAATCGCCAGTTGCGACAAAGACGAAAGGAAGGTTCTGATCGTCGCGAAGCACGGCGCTTACGGGCGCAAGGATTCCGGACTTCTGGCGATCCGCCCTGATCGAGACGTTCACGTACATGTCTCGCTTTAGCAGATCGTCGCGGTTGCGCACCACGAGACGCACGGATGTCGCGCGCGTGGCGGAATCGACCAGCGCACCAACGTAGTCGACAGTACCGTCGAACGGCGTTGGACTCACTGCGCTCGTCACGGTAACGCGCTCGCCCTTGTGGACGCTCGCGAGGTCGGACTCGAACACGTTCGCCATTACCCACACCGTCGACAGGTCCGCAATGGTGAACGCCGGCGTCGCCCCGGCCTGCAGCAACTGTCCTGGTGTGATGAGGCGCTCGACGACCGTTCCGGCAATCGGCGCACGAATTACGCCTGGTATCGCTGCGGTGCTGCCGCCGTTCGTAGCGTTCGCGATCACAGCGGGATCGATGCCGAGCGATCTTATCTGCTCGAGCGCCGCCTCCCGGTCAGCGATCGCAGACGCGGCGTCCGTCTGGGCCTGCTCGAGATCCCGGCGCGACAGCGCATCGGTCTTGAAGAGTTGCGCGTCCTGATCGGCAATTCGCTGAAGGTTCGTCGCCGTCGCAACCGCCTTGCGATAGCTGCCGACTGCCGCTGCGAAGTCCGGAGACGAAACAGTGGCCAGTGCGGCGCCGCGCGCGACCACGGTGCCGGGCTCCGCGAGCAGCCTGGTTACCGGGCCCGAAACCGGTGACAGCACCTGCGTCGATCTGTCACCATTGAACGCGACAGTACCGGTTGTCGATACGCTGGGATAGAACTTGGACGGAGCGATCGTATCCAGATGAATGCGCGTCTGCTGCTCCGGTGTGAGCGTAAGGTTGGCCGGCTTCGCCGATGCTGGCGTCACGGTATTGGCTGACTCGTCCGACCCGCCGCAAGCCGACAGCAGAACGAGGCCGGCAATCAAACAGGATGACTTCATGCTCATTGGTTCGGTCCGGAAGCGATGGTTTCGAGTGGCACACTTACAGCTCGTTCCAGATCGGATCTGGACGTGTTGGCCGCAGCCAGTGCGTCGGAATACTGACTCTCTGCAGCGAGCAGAGTGCGGCGTGCGTCGATGACTTCAAACGCCGACGATCCGCCGATCGCGTAGCTCGCGGCGGTCGAGCGGTACGCTTCGCGCGCGGCCGGAAGCAACTGGTCACGTATGTAGATCGCCTGCCGTAGCGACGTGCTCGCCGCGGCGTATGCGTTTCGCACGTCCTGGCCAACCTCCGCCTCGAGATCGCGGTACGACGCGGCCAACTCCCGCTCGAAATGCAGCGATTGGCTCACCTCACCTTTCGTATGCTGCCAGAACAACAACGGAAGCGGAAATGCGAGCCCGGTAGAGAAAACGCCAGGCCCGCTGTTGCCCGACACATCGCGCGAAACGCCGAGTGTGAGATCGGGAAGCCAGAATTCACGCGCGAGAGTGGTGGCGGAGTGAGCTCCCTTGCGCTGCGCCATGAGCCCGGCGAGCTCTGGCCGCGCATTCAACGCCTCGCGCTCGAGCACGTCGACCGACGGGAGCGACGGAGGGACCGTCAGCGAATCCGTCGCGACGATTGGAGCGCCAAGCCGCCGCCCCATGAAGCGATTCAATCCCGACGATGCATTCGCGATCGCGCGCTCGTTCGATATCAGATCGTTGGTCGCGGCGGCAACGTCCACCTGCGCCTTGATGACGTCCAGCCGCGGTGCCGTGCCGGCATCGAACCGCGCCTGCGTGCGCTTGAGAAAGTCGTTCGCGAGCGTCTGTGCTTCGGTAAAATCCGTTCGATGTCGCAGCGCAACCAACAGCGAATCGTATTGCTCGGCGGTCAGCGCGGCGATCTGACGCTGGAGCGCCGTGTAGTTCGCCTGCGCATTGCGTATGCCGGCACCCGCGACGTCGCCGCGCAAGCGGAACTTGTCAGGAAACGGAACCTGCAGCGTTGCACCGACATTCTTCTGGCCGGTCGCCGAGGAGCGGAACAGGCCGGGCTGGCCATCCAGCGAAGCCGTGACAGCTGGATCGGGAATGGCGACCGCCTGCACCTTGGCCGCGCGAAGCTCGGCGATCTGCTCGCGCGCAACGTCGAGCTGCGGGTTGCGCTCGAGCGCCAACTGGATCGCGGCCGCGCGAGTCAGTAGAAGTGTATCAGGACGTTGTTGGGCAGACGCGCCGCTTGCACACAGTGCGAGCAGCGCTGTCCAGCGTGCTGGGGACATGCGATCTCTCTCGTTGTGTTGACACGCCGGCATGCGCACGGGTGCGGAAATGCACCCGGACTACCGGACGTGGACTACACAGACGCGGGAGGCGCCCTGGGCTGGACGGTTTTGAGCTGAAGGGCTTCGATCCACCCTTCAGCGGTAGTGACCGGCCTGAAGACGGGCTGGCCTGGCGGCACGGGGACCGCGGCCGGATGCGAGCTCAACGCGTGGAGCGACAGCACCGAGCACGCGGCACACGACGCGGCGTCGTGCGTGAAATGACCCCGATGGTTTCCCGCCGCCTCGACGTGCGCGGACAGCCCAAAGCCGCGGCTCTCGGAGAGAGGAGCCACCGCTATCCAGCATTGGGCAAGAATGGCAAGTACAGCTGCGAGCCGCCATCCCCACCTGCTGCTACTGCGTCGTGCGCTTTGGGTCGGTCTGAGCATCCGGTCTAATCGTATACCAGCACACGTATTACGCACCAGTGGGCAAAACGCTACGGCACGCCGCCCACTCCGGATGCGCCGCGGCCGCCTCTCGCGCACCGGGGCTCCCCGGGCGCCGACCGCCGTTGCGGGGCGCAAAATGGCCGCAGGGTGGCGCCACGACCCCCCGGAGTGCGATCTTTGGAAGCCTTAGATGAAAAGACAAGACGCTCTCGAATATCACAGCTCGGGCCGGCCCGGCAAGATTGCCGTTGTACCTACCAAGCCGCTAAACAACCAGCGCGACCTCTCCCTGGCCTACACGCCAGGGGTCGCCGAGCCGTGCCTGCAAATCGCGAAGAATCCCGAGGATGCCTGGCGCTACACCGCGCGCGGCAACCTCGTCGCCGTGGTGACCAACGGCACCGCGGTCCTTGGCCTCGGCAACATCGGCGCCCTCGCGGGCAAGCCGGTGATGGAGGGCAAGGGTAATCTCTTCAAGCAGTTCGCGGACATCGACGTCTTCGACCTCGAAGTCGGCTCCGAAGATCCGGATGACGTCATCCGCTTCTGCCAGCTGCTCGAGCCCACGGTCGGCGGCATCAATCTGGAAGACATCCGGTCGCCCGACTGCTTCTACATAGAAGAGACGCTCCGGAAGACCATGAAGATACCGGTCTTCCACGATGACCAGCACGGCACCGCCATCATCTCCGGCGCCGCACTGCTCAATGCGCTCGAGATAGCCGAAAAACCGATCTCCACCGTGCGCGTCGTCTTCTCCGGCGCAGGCGCCGCCGCGATTTCGACCGCCGAGCATTACGTGCGACTCGGTGTGCTGCGCGAAAACATCCTGATGTGCGACCGCGAAGGCGTCATCTACGCCGGCCGGCCCGGCGGGATGGATCCGTACAAGGCGCGGTTCGCGAACGAGACCGAAGCGCGAACGTTGACTGACGCACTGGTCGATGCCGACGTCTTCGTCGGCCTTTCCGTCGCGGGCGCCGTGAGTGGCGAGATGGTTTCTCGCATGGCTCCGCGCCCGATCATATTCGCGCTGGCCAATCCGATGCCGGAAATTCTTCCGGACGAGGTCCGCTCGGTGCGCTCCGATGCAATCATCGCGACGGGACGCAGCGACTATCCAAATCAGGTCAACAACGTTCTCGGCTTCCCGTTCATCTTCCGCGGTGCGCTGGACGTGCGCGCAACGGAAGTGAACGAAGTAATGAAGATGGCCGCGACTCGCGCGCTTGCACACCTCGCAAAGGAAGACGTCCCCGAGAGCGTGGCACGCCTGTACGGATTGCAGTCGGTGCACTTCGGGCCCGACTATCTGATCCCCTTCCCGTTCGATCCGCGCGTTCTGTTGTGGGTCGCGCCCGCCGTGGCGTGGGCCGCGGTTGCGAGTGGCGCGACCAACGAGTTCATCGACCTCGACGAATACCGCGATCAGCTGGAAGGAAGGCTCGGCCGCGCGCGCGGAATCGTTCGCGGCCTGATCAATCGCGCACAGCGCGACCCCAAGCGCGTCGTCTTCACCGAAGGCTACGAGCCAAAGATCATACGTGCCGCACAGCAGGTGCTTGACGAGGGGATCGGTGAACCGATCCTGATCGGAAACCCGCGCGACATCGAGGACATCGCGCGTCGTCACGGCATCAACATTGCCGACATACGACTCGAAGATCCCGCCACGTCGCCGCTCCGCGACAAGTACGCCGCGTATCTCTGGAAGCGGCGCCAGCGCAAGGGTTTGAGCCTTGGTGAAGCGCATCACCAGCTGTACAACTCGAACTACTTCGGCATGTGCATGGTAGCGTGCGGCGACGCCGACGCGCTGCTGGCCGGAGTGAACATGCACTACCCCGAGACGATCCGCCCCGCGCTGGAAGTGATCGGAGCGCATCCCAAGGCCGGGCTCGTCAGCGGCATGTACATGCTCGTATTCGAAAAGCAGGTTGTGTTCTGCGCCGATACGACCGTGAACATCAGCCCGACATCGGATCAGCTGGCACAGATCGCGTATGCCGCGGCGCGTGTGGTGCGTACGCTCGGAATCGAGCCGCGCGTCGCCATGTTGTCATTCTCCAACTTCGGCTCCGTCCGCCATCCGGACGCGCGCAAGGTCAGCGATGCGGTCGCCATTCTGCGCGAGCGTCATCCCGACCTTATCGTAGATGGTGAGATGCAGGCCAATACGGCGGTGGATGAAGAGCTCCTTCGCTCGACGTACCCGTTCAGCACGCTGACAGAGCCGGCGAACGTGCTGATATTTCCGGATCTCAGCGCCGGCAACATTGCCTACAAGCTCCTTAATCATCTCGGAGGCGCCACCGCGATCGGCCCCATTCTCGTGGGAATGGATCGCGCGGTTCACGTACTCGAACAGGGCGCCGACCTCCAGGAGATCGTCAACATGGCTGCGGTGGCCGTGATCGACGCGCAGCAGCGTGAACAACGCGACCGGCTCGAGCCGGAGCTGTGACCACATTCACTTTCAATTGAAGAGAACATAGATGTCCGCAAATTCACTCAAGGATCAGGGCCTCGCTCCCACCGGCGCTGTTCATTTCAACATGGTGCCTCCGGAGCTCTTCGACGCAGCCGCTCGGCGTCAGGAAGGCCAGTTCGCCGACATGGGACCGTACGCCGCCGTCACCGCACCACACACCGGCCGCTCGCCCAAGGACAAGTTCCTGGTCAGCGACCCTTCCACCGACGGCGACGTCGATTGGGGCGATGTGAATCGCAAGATGGATCCCGCGCACTTCGCCACTCTCCTTGCGGACGTCCAGGCGTACCTCGACAAGCAGCCGGAGCTCTTCGTTCAGGATCTGTATTGCGGAGCAGATCCCAACTACCAGCTCTCGGTTCGCTACGTCTCGCCAAACGCATGGCAGATGGCATTCGTGCGGAACATGTTCATTCGTCCCGATCGCAAGACGCTCGAAACGTTCGCGCCCAACTTCACGGTGCTTCACGCACCCGAGATGCAGGCCGATCCTGCCAAGCACGGTACACGCACCGGCACGTTCGTAGTATTGAACCTCGCCAAGCGCATGATCCTCATCGGCGGCACACGCTACGCCGGCGAGCTCAAGAAGGCGATGTTCACGGTGATGAACTACATGCTCCCCAAGCAGGGCGTTCTCTCCATGCACTGCTCGGCTAACATCGGCAAGGCCGGCGACACCGCGCTCTTCTTCGGACTGTCGGGCACGGGCAAGACCACGCTCT
Organism: Gemmatimonadaceae bacterium; assembly: GCA_035553335.1. Classification (GTDB taxonomy): domain Bacteria; phylum Gemmatimonadota; class Gemmatimonadetes; order Gemmatimonadales; family Gemmatimonadaceae; genus Fen-1247. Next base: position 3,891 of record DATNCZ010000408.1, on the reverse strand, counting down.
CCGCAGACCCTTCGCGCGATCTCATCGGTGACGACGAGCACGGCTGGTCCAAGGAAGGCGTTTTCAATTTCGAGGGCGGGTGCTACGCGAAAGTCATCAACCTGTCGCCGGATACCGAGCCTGACATCTATCGCACAACGCAGATGTTCGGCACCATTCTCGAAAACGTCGTTCTCGACGAGAACAAGCGCATCAAGTTCGCCGATCAGTCCATCACGGAGAACACGCGCGCATCGTACCCGCTCACCTACATCCCGAACCACGTTCCGAGCGGCCGCGGCGGACATCCGAAGAACGTCGTGCTGCTGACGGCCGATGCGTTCGGCGTGCTGCCGCCAATCTCCAAGCTCACGCCTGAGCAGGCCATGTACTACTTCCTGTCCGGCTACACCGCCAAGGTCGCGGGTACCGAGCGCGGCGTGACGGAGCCTCAGGCAACGTTCAGCGCGGCATTCGGCGCGGTGTTCCTCGTCTGGCCGGCAGCGAAATACGCGGACATGCTGGGCGAGCTGCTGCGCGAGCACGGTTCCAACGTCTGGCTCCTCAACACGGGCTGGAGCGGTGGCCCCTACGGCGTCGGCAAGCGCATGAAGCTGAGCTACACGCGCGCGATGGTGAACGCATTGCTGAGCGGCGCTCTCGACAAGGTCCCGACCACCACCGATCCGATCTTCGGGCTCAACGTCCCCCAGTCCGTACCGGAAGTCCCGAAGGAGATCCTGAACGCACGCGAGACGTGGGAAGACAAGGACGCGTACGACAAGCAGGCGCGCAAGCTCGCCGGCATGTTCCGCGACAACTTCGCTCAGTTCAAGGGCGCCTCCGACGCGATCAAGGGCGCAGGACCGAAGGGATGACGATCGGCCAGCGGGGCTGACGCCGCGCACCTCCGGCGGAGTTAGCTTTCGGGTCATGGAAATCATCCGCGACCCCATCTGGAACAACATTCGGCTCGACACGTTGGCGCTGGAACTGGTGGACACGCCGGTATTCCAGCGCCTTCGTTACGTCCGGCAGTTGGGGCTCGCGTACCTCGTATATCCCGGCGCGACACACACGCGCTTCGAGCACGCGCTCGGCGCGTACCATCTCTGCCGTATTGCGATCGGCCTGCTGCGCGAGCGCGGAATCGCGGACGTTCCCGAAGAAGAGTGCACGATAACGACGATCGCGGCGCTGTTGCATGACGTGGGGCACTATCCGTTCTCGCACGCGCTGGAGGAAATCGGCGCGACCAATCACGAGGAGGTAGCCACAGCGCTCGTGACTACCGGTCCGGTTGCGTCGATTCTTCGCACGCGCATCGGTGAGAATGCACCGGAGCGCATAATCGCGCTGATTCGCGGCGAGGCTGATTCTCCACTCCAGGGACTCGTATCGGGCTCACTCGACCTCGACAAGATCGAATATCTCAAGCGCGATGCGCACATGTGCGGCGTTGCATATGGCGAGATCGACGTGGACCGCCTGATCAACTCGATGGTGCTGGTCGGCGACCCTGTCACTGGGAAGCAAACCGTCGGCGTCGCGGAGAAGGGTTTGTCCGCACTGGAGTCTCTGTTGTTCGCGAAGTACCAGATGTATCGCAACGTGTACTGGCACCACGCGGTGCGCAGTGCGACGGCGATGTACAAGCGAGTGGTGGAAGACGCGTGCGAGAGCGGAACTCTGACGCAGGAGAAGCTCGTCGGCTTCACGGATGAGGGACTGCTCTACTTCCTGCAGGATCGTGCGCCGTCTCCACTGCTCAGCGCGCTTCGCTCGCGCCATCTCTACAAGCGTGTCGCCGAATGGCCAGCATCCGAGCTCGGCGACGGATTCGGCGACTGGATCGGCAACGATCGCAAGCGCACTCGCGCCGCAGAGAACGCGCTCGGCGCGATGCTCGGCCTGAAGAGCGGCGAACTGCTGCTCGACTATCCCGAGAAGACGCAGATGCTCGGACTGGACATAGCAGTATTGCGACGCGATGCAACTGTCGAGACGCTCACGAATCGCGGGATTTCCGGCGCGATAAATCTTCCGCGACTGTCCGAGGAACTGTATCGATCCGCTCGGTGGCTGCGTGTTTTCACCGCGCGCCGACTGGACGCGCCAGCGGAGGAAATAATGCGGAGTATCGCCGCTTCCTGATGTTTACAAGGCGTCGCACAATTAGTTGACTTTGTCAACTACTTTCTCCGTGCTGCGTCAGTGGGTGCAAAACCCGTGCGCCAACGTTAGCGATTCCTTTATCCGCGATTTCTGCACGGCTCTTAACACATGAGCGGGGCTCGGCGTCACAGATGGCGAAGTCGGTAAACGCCGACGGCGCGCGACGGCTGAATGAGACGCGCGGACTGTGAACCTGGCCCTCGTGGCACGGAGCTAATACGATGAAAATACGTTCCATCCTGTCAACGCTGACAGCGGCGTTGGTGGTCGTCGCAGCAGGCGTAGCGTGCAGCGACTCGACTGCACCGGGCGCATCGTCGCCATCCGCAGATGCATCGTTCGAAGCGTCTGCAACGCAGGACCTCGCGCCGAGCGCGGGTGAGGAGATCGCCACGGATTACGCATTCATGTCCAGCGCCGATCTCACGGGCTCGGGCGGATCGTTCGCCACGAATACGGCTGGCGCGACCATCGTTGGCGATGGTGTTTCGCCCATCGTGAACGTTCCACCATCGGGCGGATCCGCGGCGTGGATCAGTCCATCGTGCACGTTCGACGCCGCAACCGGGCGCTTCAATTGCCCACCGATGAAGCGTGGTCGTCAAACTTATACCGTCAGCTATGCGTTGTTCGACATCAATGGAACGACGCAATCAGCGTACGACAAGTCCACGACCGCCTCGATAAACTTCATCGTCGCCGATACGGGCGAGACGAGCTTCAGCGCGAATCAGAACACCTTCTCCGATACCACCTACCGGTTGCACAACCGCACCGTCTCGACGCTGCTTGGCGACACCGTGCACACGTGGTACGGCAGCGGGACCGGATCAGTGCATTCCACGCGGACCGGCCAGATAACGAAGGAATACACGTTCTCATCGACCGATACTGCGTCCGCGATCAAGTTCCGCCAGCCGCGCGGCATCAATCCGTATCCACTGAGCGGCACCTTCGTCAAGAACTACACTGTGGTACGGTCGCGCCAGGCGAGTGACACCACGACTCACACCACGACTCGTCAGGTGGTGGTCACGTTCAATGGAACAGTGAACGTACCGATGACGATCAACGGCACCGCGTACATGCTGAACCTCGACACGCACAAGGTGACAAAGCAGTAACGGCACGAATGCATAACAAGGAGGGCGCAGATCGGATCTGCGCCCTCCTTGTTGTTCCTGCGACTATCGAGCTAGTGCCCTATCGCATCCAGCGCCTTGTTCACATCCGATGTCAGCGTCATGACCTTGTCCTTGGTCAGCGCCAACGCGACCTGCTGGTCGCTCACGGCGTCGCCGACGTAGAATCCGAATGCGGTCTCGCCGGTCGTAGTGGTGGTGACGTTGAGCGTGAGGGCGAGGCCGAGCCCACGCATCTCCCCCATCTTGGGTGTCGCGCTACCGGCGAGCTCGGCCGCCGATGCGGTCCACGTCCGAACCGAATCGGGCGTAAAGTCGGAGGTCGTCACTGCGGCGGCACCCGTGCGGCCGCCGGCGACGAAACGAACGCGTCCGTTCAGCGTTTCGGTGGTGAAGAGGAGATCGCCGATCGTATCGGCGCGCACCGTGCGCCAGGCGGGTTCCGTGTCGGCGACGGCGGCCGGGGCACTCTGCATCGCCGGCTGCTGCACCGGAGACGGGCTCGCGACGGCCATCGTGGCGGAGGCGAACAAGGCGATGAAAATTGGCATCCGGGTAACCTCGCGAAGGAGGCGCGGAATCGCAACTGGGAGAC
>DATNCZ010000407.1:0-9862 GCA_035553335.1 Gemmatimonadaceae bacterium | reverse complement strand
GTGATCAGATCGCCCTTCTTGAGCTCACGCATCTTCGCCACCCACCGGCGCGATTCGTTCGGCGGCACGGAACCGTCACGCATGCCGTGCATCAGCAACTGCGGCACTTTGACATTTTCGACAAAGTTCAGCGGTGACCGTTCGTCGTACCGCTCCGGAATGTCCGTGTAGGCCCCTCCGAATTCCTCCCGCGCGCGCTGCGGGTCGCGATTTGCAGTCGCGAAACGGCCTGGTGATATGTATCGCTCCATGGCCAGCCACTTCCACGATGACACGGGAGCGCGAATGACCTGCGCGCGGAACGTGTCGGGAACCTGGGTTGCGAGGACCAGGCTCATGTAGCCGCCACCGCTTCCGCCCCAGGTTGCCTTGCGCGTCATGTCGACGTACGGCAGCGTCCGCAGGAACTCGACCGAGCGCATGATGTCCTCGAACTCGGTGCCGCCGTAATCACCAACGTGAAGTTCATGGAACCCATGTCCCATTCCCACGGACCCGCGCGGGTTGGGTGCGATCAACACAAAACCCTTATCGATCACCGATTGCCACAGCAGGTTCATCGAGTGATCCCAGTGCGTCGGATGTCCGTGCAGTGCGATGATGACCGGATATTTCTTCTTTGGATCGAATCCGGGCGGCTTGAACAGCAGTGCACGCAGTGGAAGATTGTCGACTGCGTTGAACGTCACCTCTTCAGGTGTGCTCAGACGAGCTGGATCCACGCGCCCCATCGAACTGGTGACTCTTCGCGGTGTGCCGCCGGCTGCAGGCATCGTCCAGACGTCGGATGTGCGCGTCGCAGTCGACTCCACGTATCCGATGCTGCGTCCGTCGGGTGAGAACTGAGGGCTGGAGCGAACCCCCCTGCCTGTCGTCAGCAGCTTTGGCTCATCTGCTCCGGCGCTCGATGCAATCGCGAGCTGCGTGCTCAGCCCCAGTCCATCACTCACGATGAAAGCGAGAGTGCGTCCGTCTGGCGACCATGACGGCGATGTGTTCTCGCGCGGCGCGTATGTAATCGGCGTCACCGCACCGGTTGCCACATCTACAACGGCAATTTGCGAGAAGCCGCTCTGACTCGACACCACTGCCATGCGCGTTCCGTCCGGTGACCACACCGGTGACGATACGGACGGATTGCCCGTCGCGACCAGTCGCCTGGCGGTTCCGCCAGACACCGGCTGAATCCAGATGTCGCCAGACCGTGTAAATGCGAGAGTCTTTCCGTCCGGCGACCAGACCGGATCCCGCTCCTGCTCCTTGTCGCCGCCAAAGTAACGCGGCCACGCTCGCGGAGACTGCAGATCAAGAAGCTGTATTTTCGTTCCGCGCGCGTTGCGACTGAAGTACGCCAGAGTCTTGCCGTCGGGCGAAGGCGCTGGAGACGTCTCGATGATCGCATCGTCGAACGTATGCTGAACGACTGCACCTCCAGATGCTGGCATCGAGAAGATGTTGTCGATCGCCTGAAAGTATCTCGAACTCGTAAAGAACAGGCGTGATCCGTCGGCGCTCAACGCCAGATTCGCCTTTGGCTCGGCGCGATTCGCCACGGGTGTCGTCGCAAGCTCCGGGACGAACGTGCGTGTGAGCTGTACCGCCGCACCACCGGTGACGCTCGTCCGAAACACCTCCGCCGTGCCCGTTTCGATGGAGGAGTTGATGAAATAGATGGTGCGACCGTCAGGCGCCCAGAGGAAATCCTTTACGCCCGTCACAGTCATGAAATCATCCACGCTGTATCGCTGCTGCGCGCCAACGGTTTGCGTAGCGGTAATCAGCGCCGCTGCACCCAGCGCGGTGAGACAGGTGACACGCGTGTAACCACTCGCCACGCATGAGCGCATCAGGAGACGTCTCATTCTCATCGGAAGTTTGAGTTCGCTGACGTTTCGGCAAGCGGAACAGGGAAACACATTCCGTTGCCCACTGGCCCTGCGGCAGGCTTGTAAAACACTTCGCCAGGCTGTGCGACATTCGGCACCAGCGCACCATGACGCCGGAAATCACCCATGCGCCTTCCTTCGAGCCAGAAGTCGAGCGACTTCTGAGCCAGGAATTCAGTCATCAACGCGTCGCCAGCGAGCCCGTTGACCGCAGCAAGATTCCCTGCAGCGCGCCGCTCGTTCACGAAGCTCAGCATGGCGCCCTGATCGCCTCCGGCCTCGACGGCTATGTAACGCGCCTCGAGACCCGTCGCTAGCCGGTATGACGCCGCCCAGCTCGGATACTTGCGCTGCGCGTACATCGGCAGGAATCCGTCGTACGCGCGAAGGCCCGTGTTCTGATATCGAATTCGCGGATCGCCTGCGTCTGCAGCAGCGCGATACACCGGAGGAACAACCAGGGACGGACGATCCACCGTCGCCTCCCACATGCGATTTCCCAGCCGCGCGCGGTTTGCCGGATCGTCCTGCGTGTACAGCAGATACTCGAAGTTCGCAGGAACGTTGCGCACCGCAGCGGCAGCCTCGGCTGCCTTTCCAGCCTGTAGCAGCGCGCGTCCCAGCCCGACTGATGCGGCATTTACGATCAGCGTACCAGGTGCACCACCCGCCGCAAGTCCGATGTCTCGCGCACTCGTGAGTCGCTCGGCCGCGAGATTCAACATCTCGGCGGTCGTGAGCACAGGACCTCCACGCGCCGTGCCTCGACAGAACGTCTCGGCCATCAGAAGGTAGGAATATCCCGCAGCGAGGTTCACCCGTGCGTGATGAATGTTCTTCGGGGCGTCACTCGCGGTGAGCAATATGTCGCGCGTGTTTTCACTTGTGGCGAGTCCACGGGAAAATCGGATCCACACGTCGGTGTTCAAACGCGGATTCGCCGGATCTATCGCGCGCCGGCCAACCTCGCTTCGATCCTCGGATGAATCTCCCGTCCAAGCCTCGGTCGTAAACCACGCAGTGTACAGTGCGATGTCACCAAATCCCGCGACGAAATCCTGGAACGCAGAGTAGGCGATGAGCGCGCCGTCGACATCCGGATTGATGCCGCCGGCCTCCACGATATTCGGATTCTGCACCGTGACAAAGTCGCTGCAACCGCTCAGTGAGAGCACGGCAGCTAGACAGATCCCGCCGCGCCCCAGTCTTGATATTCTCATTGCTGTATCGCCTCCGCAGCGAGCTGGATTAGAAAGTGAGATCGAGTCGCACGCCGAGCCTGCGCGGCGGCGGTAGCGTGAAGAAATCGGCACGACCAGCGAGTGCGTCCATTTCGTTCTGCACGTCCGGGTTGAACCCGGAGTACGGGCTCCACAGAGCGACATTCCGCCCCGACAACGCCAGCGAAGCCGAATGCGCGCCCATCGCCTTCCGTGCTATCCTGTCCGGGAGTTGATAGCTGAGCGTGACCTCGTTCAGGCGAACGAAGTCCGCACGCTCGAGGTACGGGCCGAGCACTGTGCCTGTACCCATCGATGCCCCGCTCGCGGTCACGTACGGACCGAATCGGCTGAGCCGCTGCTCCGCTGTCAGCACTTCGTTCCGCCGCACCGCGTTCTCGGCGACACCGAAGTTGCGCTCGCGGTACGCAGCCGTCGCATTGTAGATGTAGAAGTTCCGCTTGGTATCGAACTGCGTGTACAGACGAAGCTTCCGGAAGAAGGTGAACGTGGAAGCAGCGTTTGCTTCGAACGTCGGAAGAAGGTTCCCTACGTACTCGAGCGAATCCGAGACGACCGCCACACCGGCATCCGCGTCGATCCGCTGAATGCGATTCGTGTAGAATGCGCCAACCTGACGGCCCTGACGTACGCTGTTCACGGTGCCGAAACGAATCGAGGAGAATGCCGGTACCCCGCCGAGGTCGAGGATCTCGTTGCGCAACGTGTTGGCACCGACATCGACCCCCCAACTGAAGTTCTCACCCGTGATTACCTTGGTGCGCGCAGTGAGCTCCAGACCTCTGTTGAGCACCTTTCCGATATTCCGATAACCGTCTTCCTGAAACCCGAGCGACGGTGGCTGTGGAACTCTGAGCAACAGGTTCTTCGTGTTCTTGTCGAAGAAAGTCAGCTCGAGACCCAGACGTTCGTTGAACAGCGACGCGTCGATGCCCGTTTCGAATTCCTGGCCGCGTTCTGCCTGCAGCTTGGGATTGCCCGGATTCAATGGGATGATCCCGGATGCGACCTGGTTCGGACCGGTGAGATACGGCGCCGCCAGGAACGTCCTCAGTGACGCTCCAGCTGTCGGCGCTCTGCCCGTAGTGCCGAAGGCGGCACGAAGACGAAGCGACTTGATCCAGTCAACCGAGAAGAACGGCTCGTCGGACAGTACGTACGACACACGCGCCGACGGACTGTAGAACCACGGAGCCGATGCACCGAACGCAGCGAAACGATCGGCTCTGAGCCCGAACTGCAGATAGACGCGCTCATCGTAATTGGGTTCCCACTGTCCGTAGAATCCCACGCGACGGTCTCGTACCACCGTCTGCCCGCCCGATACCTGCGCGGCAGCGCTGACCGATCGCGCGGAATTGGTCGTCAGCTGGTTTCCAAGCGCGTAGGTGAGATCTTCGACGTCCGCCTGCACCTCGGACCCGAATGACAGGGTCGAATTCCAACCTCTGCCCATCGCGAGATCCAGCGTTCCCAGATAATTCGCCGTTCCGCGCTGGAGATCGCGACGGTCTTCGCGAATGATCCCGAGATTCTGTGATGCCGAGTACCACCCGTTGCTGTTCTTGGGGAAGAACTCATTGCTTTTCACCGACGACAGATCCGCGCCGAGTGTGAGGCGGTTTCGGAAGTGCGCACTCGGATTCCAGCTCAACTTCACATCGGGTATGAGGCGTACCGAGTTGATTTCATGACGAATCGAAGCGATTGCGTCGGGCGTCCGGTTTGCGCCGAACCAGCCATCGGTTGGAGTCCCAACCGTCAGTGGCGATCCCGCCATTCCACCAGTCGTCCAGCCTGCGCTGCTGCCGGCCGTCACCGGTAGATCACCCGTGACCCGCAGCGCTGGCAGGTTCAACTCGATGCGCGTCTTCTCGGTCGGCTGAATGTTGTAATTGAGACGCGCCGACATCCTGTCGTACGTATTGTTCGGGAACAGTCCCTTTTCCTGATCGACGCCGATGGATGAGAAGAAACCGTAACTCGTTCCGCCACCGCGCACGGAGCCATTGATGGATGTCTGGTGACCAGTATTCGGGAGTCCGTACCGGACCATCGGTTGATCGGAAACGACGTCTCCGACACTGCGTCCCTTGCACAACGTCGCCGTGGTCAGGTCCTGAGCGCGGCACGCGGCAAAGTTGGTGTACGGGGTGAACGTCGGATCCAGCTGCGCGTGAGTCACCGAGAGAGTCTTGCGGAATGGCGTCCCGGCTGCGCCACGTTTGGTGATGATCTGGATTACGCCCGCTGATGCGTCTGCGCCGTAAAGCGTCGCCGCCGCCGGCCCCTTCACGATTTCCACAGATTCGATTTCATTCGGATCCATGTCGTTCAGCGGATTGACCACGGCACCAGCCGCTACCGCCGTTTGCTTGGTATCGATGCGAATTCCATCCACGTACACCAGCGGCTCGTTCGACAGCGAGATCGAGGACGCACCGCGAATGCGTATCTGCTGGCTCGACCCGCTCACCCCCGAACCCTGCGTTACAGACACACCCGCGACGCGCCCGGAGATGATGTCCGTCACGCTCTTCACGGGGGTGAGCTCGGTCACCCGTCCAACATTCACGCTCGCGACGGTCGCGCCCTGTGCACGCATTTCCTGACGTCCGGCCGTGCCCGTCACCAGTACCTGGCTCAGCGAAATTGCCTGTCTTACGAGTACGAAATTCACTTCGAGATCGCCGTCGTCCGGCGCTGCCACTGTCGTCTGTTGCGCTGCATAGCCGATCAGGCGCACATTGATCTTCTGCGAGCCTGCCGGCACTCCGACGATCCGGTACCGGCCGTCGTCGCCCGTAATCGCACCAAGACGCGTGCCCTCGATCGAGACCTGCGCCGATGTGAGCGGGCGGCCAGAGCCCTCTTCAGATACTCGGCCAGAGACTACCGCTGCGACTACACTTCGCGATCCCTTCGATATGCCAACGACAGACGCCCCGCGACGTTCTTCGTTGACCGGCTCCGATTGACCGTCGGAGTGTGCCGCCTGCGCGGCTGATCTCGAGAAGTTGGTTTCCAGCTCGGAGCCGACAGGTTCGACAGTGACCAGTTCGCCCATCTCGCTGTACGTGAACGGAAGTCCACGGAGAAGTTGAGCAAGTGCGTCACCTACGGTGACCTTCGCACACCGGCATGTGACACGCACGGTTGCTGGCACGCGCGTCGGACTGAAAGCGACGAACACTCCGGAAGTCCGGCGCAACCGGACTAGTACGTCGCGCAACGGCTCACTCTCGGCATCGAGGTTGGCCGCGCGATCGAGCAACGATCCCGTGACTCGCGCGCCGGTCTTCGTCGCAGATGCAACCTGAGCCAGGGGAGTAAATCCCTGTGCACCGGCAGACACAGTTGGCGGTAGAGATGCCGCAAGATACACACCTGCCATCAATCCAATTCGCGGTACTCGCATTGCCTCTCCCGTGGGGGACTGGTGGTTACGTCGTCAGCGCTGTCGCACGCATCTGTGCCGACAGCCATTCCGGGGTCGTACTGCAGATTTCTTCGCGCTACCGCGAGCGCAAAGTTGCAATGCCTACATAGGGGCCGTATGCGCCGAGATACGTACGATCTCGCTGTCGGACGCAATGCTGCACTTGGCGTCGATGATCCGGCACACAACATCGAGCACGTCAGGAAGTGGCCGATTGTTGAACACGGCTGTTACCGTATGCTCGTCGAGCGATGAATCGACCTGCACGCGGACTCCGAATCGATGTGCAATCTCGTCTGCGACTCTGGGAAGCGGAGTCGCATTGAACAGCATGGTGCTGCTCATCCACCCAAGCCGCGAATACACATCCGGAACAGCAACGGCAGGCGCAACGTCGCCATGCTCCGCGCGACTGATCTCCCCGCCCACGACCTGCACTCGATGTGCGCCCGTCGAGAGCTCGACGCGCCCATCCACCACCACCAGGTCCGTGCGCGCGTGATCGGAGTTCACGTTGAATCGCGTCCCGAGAACCTTGATATCGCCCGATGATGTGTGCACACGGAACGGGCGACCCGCTTGATGGGTAACAGCAAAGAACGCCTGGCCCGTCAGGCGCACGTCGCGACCACCAGAACCATGCGTCACGTCGAGCGTGCTGCCCGGCGCCATATGTACTACCGTGCCGTCATCCAGGCGAATATCCGAAGCTTGCCCGTCCACCGCGGCGTAATGCTGCACGCTTTCGCGCTCGGTAGGCCGAGTCGAGCGGTTGATCGCAAAAACGAGAATGCGGCCGCGAGGCCGGCTGCGACCCAGGCAGGTCGCCGCCAATCACCGATCCGCCCTATTACCGACGCACTCCGTCGCGGGGGACGCGCCATGACATCGATCGCTCGGAACTCCGGCAAGGCAAGCGAGCGCTGGCCCAGCAAGTTCCACGTGGCACGCATCTGTTCCAGCCGTACACGGTTGTCCACCGACGCAGCCTTCCAGGCTTCGAGCACCATGGATTGCTGCGCTGTAAGTACATCGCCGCTGATCAGCGCGACGAGGAGCTCATCAATATTCTCTGACTTGTCAGGAAAGGAATTGTGCACTGCGTCACCCCGCAACAGAGAGATAATCGTCCCGCGAACATCGCTCGCTCCACGCGCCGCGCAGTGATGTGCTTGGGGGTAAGACACACGAGAGTCGTGGTTATACCATTCCGAATTTCGTGTTTTGCAGCAGAGTGATTTGCACCTTGACGTTCGTACGTTCGTGGAGCTATGTCGCAGAGCCGGCTTCCTGCTCGCAATCGCCCCGCACTTCGCAATTGGTCAACCCGCGTTCTCGCCAATGGAGGTAGTGTTTGTCAGAATCAACGCCGCCTGCGGGAACCCGCACAGACGCGTCCGATGAAACGGAATGGCTCCGGCGACTTGGCGACGACGACCACGAAGTGCTCGACCACATCGCGCGAAAGCACTGGTCGGCTCTCGTGGGATTTGCGTACGATTTGCTTGGCTCTGTCGACAACGCGGAGGATGTTGCACAGGAAGCGTTGATCCGACTGTGGAATCACCGCCACAACATTGGACAGCCCGGAGCGCTGCGCGCATATCTCATGCAGTCGGTTCGCAGACTTTCGCTGAATGAATTCCGGGATCGGAAGCTGCACGCCCGGCCGGATGTGCTGGAACGCGTGCGGGCTACTCACGCGGAGCCGTCGATGCCGGACACCAATCTCCACGAACAGGATCTCTCCGCCGCGATCGAGACTGCCCTGCGCAAGCTCCCTGCCCGACGGCGCGAAGCACTCGTGCTGGTCCGATACCACGGACTCAGCTATCGGGAGGCCGCGGAGGTCATGGGAGTCTCGGCGCAGACTCTCGCCAACCACGTCTCCACTGCACTCAAGGAGCTGCGGATATCGCTGGCGGCGCACACGGGCCCGGACTAGACGCCAGCTTCGCTCGTAGCGGTGAGCCATCCGCCAGCGATCCGCTTGACGTCCACGTTCTGTAGTCGTAAGATCGCGAATGATCGAAATTGCGGAGGCTCAGCCCCGCCTGGAGGGCGATGATTCTGGTCGATCCGGCCCGCCACGCACGGCCGATTTTCAGATCGTGCCGCGCAAGGGACTCCCTATAGTCGGTGTGGTATTCGCCGCCCTCGTCGCAGCGATATTAGCCAATAAACTCTGGCCCCTCGTCTTTCTGCACGTCGCCTTCGGCGCCGCCTGGACCATCGTCGATCTCTTCATGGGATTCGTGATCGGCCCCACAATGGGGAAACTTCCCCCTCCAGCGCGAATCGAGGTTGCGACCAGACTGATGCCCAAGATCGTGCTGATCATGCCCACAGTCGTGACAGTCACTCTCGCTGCTGGCTGGCAGCTCGGCATGCTCATGGGCACCGTCAACAGCTCGTACTACAACCACAGCTGGATCGTCGCCAGCTACATCGTCGTCGGATTCATGGCTGTCATCGCGCTCGGCCTTCTCTCCCCCGCCAACATCGCGGTCCTCAGCGAGCTCAAGAAGCCCAAGCCAAATCCAGCAGTGATCCAGAAGCTGATGAAACGCTTCATCTTCGCTGCCGGCTTCACCGGAACGCTTCAGGTTGCGATCCTCGTGATCATGACCAGAATCAGAGTCGGATGAGCGAGCGCACCCTGCCGCCAGTTACTCAGCTCGCGATGACTTCGCTCGCGCTGATCCTCATCGGTGGCATCTATCTCGCCTCACACCTGCCGCAACAGGTCCCCCTCACGCCGGCGTGGATTCTTCTCGGCGCGTCCACCCTGCTGCTGGCGGTAAATCTCATCGCCCTCAGTCGCGTGAAGGATTTCGCATGGAAGAAATTCTTCGCAGTAGGCAAGTGGGCGCTGCTGGCGTATGCGATAACGGCGGGATTGATCGAGTTCGCGTTCCTGCGCGACGGAATGAGCGGCGGACCACTCGTCGTGCTCACCCTCTCGATCATCATCTACGCCATTCACGTCCCGGTCCTGATAGCATTCACGGTGGCCCAGTACGAACAGTAGAGGCGAGTGCCCGAAGTCGTCCTCCCCATGTTCGTCGTCATTCCCGCCTTTTGTTTCGTCATTCCCGCGAATGCGGGAATCCATGTTATCGATCTCGATCGTGAGGACGTCCACCCACCAGCACCAACGGACGCGACTGTGGGGCACGGATGCATCCGTGCCTTTCACTTATAATGCAATCGAGATCGGATAAGCTTCCCGGCTTCCAACCAGACTTTCCCGCTTCCAACCAGATTTCCCGGTTTCTAATCAGACTTCCCGGCTT
>DATNCZ010000406.1:0-7188 GCA_035553335.1 Gemmatimonadaceae bacterium | reverse complement strand
GCCACACTCCTGGCTCTCATTCGCGCCGATCCGACCAACGACAAGCTCATCAGCCAGGTCGTCAACGAGCTCGCTGGGTCAGGTCACGCCAAGGAAGCGGAGCCACTCGTGAAGGAGCTGCTCGACCGTTCGCCGGGTGATCCACAGCTGCTCCGCACCGCCTTCCTCGTCTATCTCGCGGCCCAGGACTGGCAGCAGGCAGTCACCACGGGCCCTGAGCTGATTCGCGCGGATACCTCCGCTGCCGATAGCTCCTACTTCACGCGCATGGCTGCTGCGTACCTCAGCATGAACCAGGCGGCCGACTCGGCGCAGGCCATCGCAGTATTGCAGGCCGGCACGCAGAAGTATCCGAACAATGGCGATCTGCTGCTGTCGCTCGCATCCGCGTTGCGCAAGGCGAACCGCGCCCCCGAGGCAGTAGCCGTCCTCAAGCGTGCGATTGCCGCGAATCCCAACAATCCGCAGGCACTACTGTTGCTGGCCGACAGCTACTCGCAGGCGAACCAGGAGGATAGCGTTGCGGCGATTCTGCAACGTGCTGCAGCTGCTCCTGGCTCCGACAAGAGCACCATCGCGCAGTATGCCCTGGGTCAGGGTAACAACATGTACAAGGCAGCCAACGCATCCAAGGACCGCGCTCAGTTCCAGGCGGCGATCAAGATGCTGCAGCTCTCCGATAGCATCCAGCCGTCGGTAGATGCCAAGTTCCTGGCTGGCGTGTCGGCCTTCTCGGTGGCGCAGAGCGCGTACAACGAAGCCAATACGTCCAAGAGCTGCCCGTTGGCCCAGACCGCGCGTGAGAACCTCGGCATCGCTCAGACCGGCCTGCAGGCCGGCGCGACGGACGACAAGTACAAGGCGGCCGCGGGTCAGTTCCTACCGGTGATCGCCCAATTCCTGCCTGCCTCAGACGCGCAGGTCAAGAAATTCTGCAAGTAGCGGCGCGGGCTCTTACCGCCCGTTAGGTTGCACCAACCGCCCCGGTTCGCGCCGGGGCGGTTTTTTGTATATTGGCTGCCTCCCTCGTCGCGTCCGCCGTATCTTGGAAAGCAATCGTGTCGCCGATAACTGAACGATCGTTCGAAAGCGGGTACCATGATCCTGTCATGGTCACTGAGGTGCTTGACGCACTTGGGAGCGCGGAGTCGGTACTCGACTGCACGCTGGGCGGAGGCGGCCATTCGCTCGCGTTGCTCGAGGCCGGCGCGTCAGTTACCGGAGTGGACCGTGACAGCGACGCGATCGCCGAGGCGACCGCGCGGCTCAAGGCCTTTGTCGAGACAGGGCGGTTCCATGCGGTCCACGGCGACTTCACGCACATCGATCAGATCCCTGAATTGCGCGACGAGTCGTTCGCCGGAATTCTGGCCGACCTCGGCGTTTCATCGTCGCAGATAGATCGCGACGAACGAGGCTTCTCATTCAGGCCAGGCGTTGCGCTGGACATGAGAATGTCCGGGAAAGGCGACTCCGCGGCAGACCTGCTCAACACCGCAACCGTAGAGGAGCTGACGCGGATATTCCGCGAATACGGCGATGAGCCTCGTGCGCGCCGGCTCGCGAACGAGATCGTCCGCCGACGCTCGACGCGTGACTTCGTTAGCGCCGATGATCTGGTCGGCGCCATTCGCGGCGCTTTTGGTGCATCGGCCGGTCCGGGCGACTTCGCTCGCCTCTTTCAGGCGGTACGCATCGCGGTGAACGACGAGTTGGTTGGACTCGAGCGCGTCCTTCCCATCCTGCGTGACATGCTCGTACCGGGCGGCACGCTCAGCATCATCGCGTATCACTCCGGCGAGGACAGACTGGTCAAGCACGCTATGCGTGCGTGGAGCACCGCGTGCACTTGCCCGCCACGCCAGCCTGTTTGTACGTGTGGGGGCGTCGCGCTCGGCAGACTCGTCACGCGGAAGTCGATCACCGCGAGCGCTGCGGAGATCGCACGCAATCCGCGCGCGCGTAGTGCTCACCTCAGATCATGGCAAAAGGCGGCGTGAGCAAGGCTGGCGATTCGACTCGCGCGAAACCAGCGGCGAAACGTCGCACGCGCAAGCGCCGCGGCCGGACTATCATGGCGGCGTTACTGATCGGCTTCGTGGTCGTCGCTAGCGCGGTGATCTGGCGACGCAGCTACGGCATAACTCAGGCGCGGCACATGGCCGATCTGGATCGTCGCATCGTGCAGCTGGAAGCCGAGCGTGGGCGCCTCGCCGCACTGATACGCGACGAATCCAGTCGCACGCAGCTGGGGCCCATAGTGCAGCAACTGGGGATGCGCATTCCCGATGACCGGCAGGTCCGGTCGATCCCGCGAGGAACGCAACCGTGAAGGCCCCCGGTCGCCTCACGATCGTACACGGCGTACTGGTTGTATTCGCGCTCGCGCTGATCGCGAAGGCGGGATACGAGCAGCTGTTTCGCAGCGATTACTGGAGCAAGATCGGCCAGCGGCAGCACTACGTGTCGTCGGGATTGCCGGCGCCGCGCGGGCAGATACTCGACGCCACGGGGCGGCCGCTCGTGGAGAGCAGGGAGATGGTGCGCATCAGTGTGGCGCCGCGTCAGGTCAGAAATCGGGTCGCACTTGCGCGCGATCTGAAGCTTGCGAGCGTCGATCCGCGTTTCGTGTCCATGTCGCTCGATACGATGCGAAAGTGGGTGGACGTTCCCGGCGCTTTTCTTCCCAACGCAGTCGCGCCAGCGATCGCATTGCGCGGCGTGTATTCCAAACCCGTCATGGATCGCGTTTACGCGACGTCGGGCGGCATCAGGCGGATCGTCGGCCGCGTCGGTTCTGACGGGAAAGCGCTGGACGGTATAGAGCTCGCGCTCGATTCGCTGTTGCGCGGCGACACGGCGACGGTGCGCGTAGCGCGGGACAAGAGCGGCCGTCCGCTGGCCGCACCGGACGATGCGGATGATCCGACACCCGGGAGCACCGTCGTTCTGACGATCAATCGCGAGCTGCAGGAGATCTGTGATCGCGCGCTGGCAGTGGCCGTCGACAGCCTGCACGCCGACGGAGGCGACATCGTCGTGATGAATCCCAACACCGGCGACATTCTCGCGATGGCGAGCAACCGTGCCGATCCGGCTGCGGTCGCGAATACCGCCGTCACGGAGCCGTACGAGCCAGGCTCGACGATGAAGCCGTTCGTCGCCGCGCGGTTGCTGCAACTCGGCAGGGCAACACCCGATCAGACCGTGGATACGTACGGCGGGCATCTCACGATCAACGGACGCACCATCACCGACGCGGACGAGCATCCATCGATCCTGTCGCTCACGGACGTGATCAAGCATTCGAGCAACGTCGGAATTGTTCGTTTCGCAGATCGGATGTCGGTCCGGGAGAAGTACGAGATGCTGCGCGACATGGGCTTCGGAACACCGACGACAGTTGCACTGCCGGCGGAATCGCCGGGTGTCGTGCGTGATCCCAGTGGGTGGACGCCGCAATCGGCAGCGTCGGTCGTAATGGGCTACGAGGTGTCGGTTACTCCGCTGCAGATGGTCACCGCATACAGCGCGATCGCAAATGGTGGCGAGTTGCTCGTGCCGCACATCGTGAAGGAGATCCGTGCGGCCGACGGCACCGTTCGCTACGCCGCGCAACGCCAGGTCGTGCGACGCGTGATGACTCCCGATGTCGCGACGGAAGTGCGTACGATGTTGCGCGACGTGGTTGCGGGAGGAACATCCACCAAAGCCGACCTGGCCACGCTCGACGTGGCCGGCAAGAGCGGCACCGCGCTTCGCAACGCACACGGACGCTACATCGCAGGCTCCTACACCGCGTCGTTCGTCGGGCTCTTTCCGGATGACAAGCCGCAATTCGTCATTCTCGTCAAGCTGGACAATCCTCAGATGGGGTTCTACGGAGGAATCGTGGCCGGAGGAGTGACCAACGTCGTGTTGCGTGCAGCACTCGCGGCGCGTGACGCCGCGCTCAATCGCAGTGAGCTCGCGTCATCCGTGCATGCTCCCCGTCCGGACACGACGCCGGCCGGAAAGGCGGCCGAGCGTGCGCGGCTCGCGAGTGAAAGGAGGATCGATAGCGCAGACGTGGCGGACTCACTGAGGGAGCTGGCCCATGCTCCGCCCGCGGATTCCGATCCGCGCACCAGCGAGTCATACGTCGTTACTCTGCCGTCGAAAACGCGTGCGATTCCCCCCGTGGTCTCGCCGCGTGCGGTGCCGGACGTCGCGGGACTGCCGCTCCGTTCCGCGGTGCGCGCGTTGCACGCTGCAGGCTTCAGGGTCCAGCTCGTGCAGGGCGCCGCGTTGCCCCTGGTGCCGGTTGCCGGAACGATGCTCGAGGCCGGGCGCGTGGTGAAGCTGGGTATCGCACATTGAGCGGGGCGACGAAGGACCCGATCGTCGCCGCGAAGCGCATCGAGATCGCGCGCGCAGCCGCTGCGCGTTACGGCTATCCGGCCCTGTCGCTGCGCGCCGTCGCAGTAACCGGGACCAACGGAAAAACGACGACTGTCAACATCCTGCGTGCGTTGCTCGATCTCCCCGTTGCCCCTGCTGCGTCGATCGGAACACTCGGCGTCCTGGTCGGCGCGGCGGGCAAGGTCGTTCCCGGCGGACTCGGTCTCACTACACCTGGGCCTGACGAGCTTCAGCGGGTATTGCGCGAGCTGGTCGACATGGGCGTTCGCTCGCTTGCCATGGAAGTTTCGTCGCACGCGCTGGATCAGGCGCGCGTGTTCGGGATGAGCTTCGATGCCGCAGTGTTCACCAACATCACGCGGGATCATCTCGACTACCATGGTACGATGGAGGAGTACTTCGGCGCCAAGGCGAAGCTCATCTCCTATCTCAAGACGACCGGGATCGCGGTGGTGAACGCGGATCAACCGGAGTGGACGTCGCTTCCCGTCGCACCGCGAACCGTGACGTACGGAATCACCGCCGGCGACATGCGCGCCGAGGACATTGCATTCGACGCCACCGGAAGCAGCTGGATGTTGAGGATGGGCGATGAGTCGGTGCCCGTTCGGTTGCCGCTGGTCGGTGATTTCAATGTCATCAACGCGCTCGCGGCGGCTTGCGCTGCTCAATCGCTTGGCGTTCCGCTGCGCGCACTCGCTTACGCACTGCGCGAGATTCCACAGATACCAGGGCGACTGGAGCTGATTGCCCAGGATCCGCCGGTGATCCGTGATTACGCTCATACTCCTGACGCACTGGTTCGATCTCTCGCTGCATTGCGGCCGTTCGTATCGGGGAAGTTGATCCTCGTCTTCGGCGCTGGCGGCGACCGTGATCCGGGCAAGCGTCCGCTCATGGGAGCGGCCGCGGAAGCGGGTGCGGACAGGGTCATCGTTACGAGCGACAATCCACGCACGGAGGATCCGGACATGATCATCGATGAGATCGAGCGCGGGATGTCGTTACCGCACGATCGCATTACTGACCGTCGCAAGGCGATCGCGCACGCAATCGCCATCGCCGGACCGGGCGACACCATTCTGCTAGCGGGCAAGGGCCACGAGACGTACCAGGTGATCGGCACGGAGAAGCATCCGTTCGATGAGCGTCAGGTAGTCGCAGAACTGCTGGGTCACGCGACTTGAGCGACGGATTCTGGACGGCTGACAGGCTCGCGCACGCTCTTGCGTCGCGAATCTCGACCAGCGCGCCGCGCGGCTCGCACGCACTTGGAAACGTGTCCACCGACACTCGCTCGCTTCGCGCGGGCGACATATTCGTTGCGCTGGTCGGTGATAGATTCGACGCGCATGATTTTCTAGGGGAGGCTGTCGCCGCGGGCGCGCGCGCTCTGGTAGTGAGTCGCAACACGGCAATCGGCGAGTTCGACATTCCCATCTACCTCGTCGATGACACGCTCGTGGCACTCGGCGACCTCGCCCGCTTCAGGCGACTGGCGTGGGGCGGTCCGGTAATCGCCGTCGCCGGGAGCAATGGCAAGACCAGCACCAAGGAGCTGCTGCGGTCGGCACTTGAGTCGCGCCTCGAAGTGCACGCGACCAGCGGCAATCTCAACAATCGCATCGGTGTGCCCCTGACACTGCTCGCGCTGCCCGCCGAGTCGGACGTCGCAATCATCGAGCTTGGCACCAGCATTCCAGGCGAGATTGCGATGCTGCGTGATATCTCGCGCCCCGACGTCGCAATCGTTACGTCGATTGCGGAGGAACATCTCGAAGGCTTCGGCGATCTCGCCGGAGTGATGCGAGAGGAGACGTCGGTGTTTCACGGTGTCGCAGTCGGAATAGTCCCGTCGTCGGATGTGGAGCTGGTCGCCGCTGCGTCGCCGCTGCGACTGGTGACCGCCGGGCTCGACGACGGTGACGTTCACGCCACCTCCTGGCAACTGGAGGCCGACGGTACCGGGACCGTGACAGTCGATGGCGTATCCATTCATTCGCCTCTGCGCGGTGCTCACAATCTCAGGAACCTGATGCTTGCGATCGCCGCGGCACGCGAAGTCGGTGTCGGGCCGCAGGACGCGGCACGCGGCATCGCGTCGCTCACGCCACCACCGATGCGTGCAAACTGGCAGACGATCGGGCGCGCACTCGTGATCAACGACGCGTACAATTCCAATCCCGGATCCGCAATCGCTGCGATCGACATGCTGACCGCGGCACCGGGCATGCAGAAAGTCGTGGTGCTGGGCTCGATGCTTGAACTGGGTGCCAACTCGGACCGCTGTCATGACGAGGTCGCGCGCGCGGCCATCGCTGCGCCGGTGGCCGTCATCGGCGGATTCGGCGAGTTTGCGGCAGCGCTTCGACGAGTCGCTCCCGATGATGAACGGGTCGTGATCGCCGGCGACGTCGACCAGCTGTGGTCCGCGCTCGCTCCGCATCTGCAGTACGATGCTACCATATTGTTGAAGGCGTCTCGTGGCGCGAAGCTCGAGCGCATCCTACCACACATCACCAGCTGGGCGAACCGCGATTGCTGAACTACCTCCTTGTTCCGCTCAGTCCGTACCTGGGATTCCTGCGGCTATTCAACTACATCAGCTTCCGCGCGGCGGGAGCAGCCGTCACCGCACTCCTGCTGTCGTTCCTGGTAGGGCCAGTCATCATAGGCGCCCTGAAGCGCAATCGTATCGCCCAGGTGGTGCGAGCGGGTACCCCGGACAGTCATGCCGGCAAGGCCAACACGCCCACCATGGGCGGCCTCATAATACTGATCGCGACC
>DATNCZ010000405.1:0-4088 GCA_035553335.1 Gemmatimonadaceae bacterium | reverse complement strand
TTGATTGCATCGAGCATGTCATCGGCGATGCCCGCCGGTGCGTAGCGGATGCAGGCGATGTTGAGCGGCGCAGGCGCGAGCAACTCGAGATCCGGGTGAGCTTCGACACGCCCGGCGAGATATCTGATCTGCGCGACGTTCTGCTCGACCATGCGCACGAGCTTGTCGACACCGTCGGCCTTGAGCGACAGCCAGGCCTTGAGCGCCTTGAAGCCGCGCGTGAGATCGATGCCGCGATCGGCAAAGGGCAGACCTCCCGCAATGACGCCTCGCGTCGCGGCGGCCAGATAGCTGGCTGGTGCCGCGTATGTCGCCACGTGCACTTCCGGATCACGCACGAGCACGCACGCGCACTCGAACGGCAGGTCGCCCCACTTGTGCAGATCGAAGCCGAGTGAATCGGCACGTTCGAGGCCCGCAACTTGTGGGCGCAGTTCATCCGACAGGTAGGCGAGCGCGCCGAACGCGCCGTCCACATGGAACCACAGATTCTCGCGCCGGCAAAATTCGGCTATCGCAGTGAGATCGTCGGATGCTCCCGTGTTCACCGTGCCAGCTGTGCCGACGACGCAGAACGGTATCATTCCGGCAGCGCGATCCGCCGCAACCATTTCGGCGAGCGCTGTCATTTCGATCCGGTAATTCGAGTCGACGGGCACGCGCCGGAACGCTCTGTCGCCCAGGCCCATGAATTCGGTGGCCTTGCGCGCCCATCCGTGGGTCTCGGAAGATCCGTAGAACACGAATGGACCGCGCTTGGGCGCATCCGGCCATTGCTGAACACCGTCCTCGCGCACGTCGATGCCCAGCTCGCGTGCTTTCGCAAAGCGCGCAACGCCGAGTGCCAGAGTGCTGGCCATGGTGCCGCCGGTAACGAGAACTCCACTTCCGCCGGGCATTCCGAGCAATTCAGCCAGCCAGTCTATCAACTGTTGCTCCACCAGCGCTGGCGCCTGGTTGAAACCAGCCATGTGCGGATTGAGTCCGGAGGCGAGCATGTCGGCCATCATCCCCAGCGGCGTTCCGTTTCCCTTCACCCAACCGAAGAATCGCGGGTGCAGGTTGCCGTCGGGATACGGGAGCACGTTCCGAACGAAATCGCGATACGCCGCTTCGGCACCGACACCCGTGCGCGGAACCGGCTCCGCGAGTGCCTCTCGCACCGATGCCGGCATCTCACGCCATGCGGGTTGCTCGCGCAGGCTTTCCAGATGGGCGAGCATGTCGTCGACCATGCGGTGCGACAGCGCGCGAAATTTTTCCCATTCTTCTGGCGAAGCCGGGTCGAACGTTTCTTCAGGCGGATTGTTGGGGGACGTCATCTCGTATTGGTTCAGATCTGCATCGCAAGTGACGCGCGATGCCTGAAAAGAACATAGCGGGCGGAGGGCGAAATTCGCCAATACTGTCCGGCGGGGCGCTTACCCGACTGGGGGGCTGGATATTGCGTAACCATCTTGTTACATATTCCTGCATGCCTCGTGTCATTCCCCGGACCGACCCGTTTCACGCGGTCGCCGATCCAACGCGGAGGGCGATCCTGGACCGCCTGCGGCGCGGTGCCGCGCCTGCGAGCGAGATTGCGGCCAGCTTCAGGATAAGCCGCCCTGCAGTATCGCGACATCTGCGGGTGTTGCGCGATGCGCGCCTGGTGCGGGAGCAGCGCCGCGGCGGCGTTGACGGGCGGCAGCGCGTCTACGAGCTCACGCCGGCCCCTCTCACCGACGTTGCGAAGTGGATTGCCGGCTACCAGAAGTTCTGGCCATCCAACCTCGCGAATCTCAAACGGCATATCGAGGGT
Organism: Gemmatimonadaceae bacterium; assembly: GCA_035553335.1. Classification (GTDB taxonomy): domain Bacteria; phylum Gemmatimonadota; class Gemmatimonadetes; order Gemmatimonadales; family Gemmatimonadaceae; genus Fen-1247. The sequence goes on along the minus strand of DATNCZ010000405.1, from coordinate 2,287 downwards.
AGTACGGATTGGACCTTCGATCGCCCACCGGAAAAGCCTCAGTCATGAACGACGCAACGACCCTGGAGCTCGCAGAAGCTCCGCACGTTGAGACAGACGACGCTCACGATAGCGCACGCGATAACGCACGCGATCACGATCGCGACAATATCGAGACAACCATCGAACTGGCCGCATCGCCCGAGCGCGTCTTCGCTGCGCTGACGGATCCGCAGGAGCTCGCTGCCTGGTGGGGCTCGGACGACACGTATCGCACGCGCGACTGGCGAATCGATGCGCGGCCAGGCGGAGAATGGAGCGCGCGCACCATCGATCCATCCGGAAACGAAGGCTCGATACATGGCACGTTCACAATTGTCGATCGCCCGAGTGTGCTGGAGTCCACGTGGCGTGCAAGCTGGGACGAGATGGGCACTACCACCGTCAGATACGATCTGTCGCCGGCGATCGTGCACGACGCTCCCGGCACCCGGCTCACCGTGACGCACACGGGCTTCAATGGATTCTCCGCATGTGCAAGTGCGAGCAATGTCGCTTACGCGGTGGCGCTCGGCGCCGTCATCGGCACGCTTGCGCGCTCGAGGTACGAGTGGCGCGTGCCGATCTGCGCCTCGTAGCATCTGTCACGCACGATCGATCAACATACAACTCATAGAGTGATGTCGACCCTCTACACACCTTACGTCACCGAGCGCTCGTCTCGCGGAGAACACACGTACGATGTGTTTTCGCGGCTCCTCATGGATCGCATCATCTTCCTGGGAACGCCTGTCACCGACGACGTCGCGAACGTCATCATAGCGCAGCTGCTCTTCCTGGAAGCGGACAATGCGGAGCGGGACGTACATCTCTACATCAACTCGCCCGGCGGATCGGTATCGGCCGGACTCGCGATCTACGACACCATGCAATTCATGAAGGCGCCCGTGAACACGATCTGCATGGGATTCGCGGCGAGCATCAGCTGCTTTCTGCTCGCGGGCGGACGCGCCGGCAAACGATCGGCGCTACCGCATTCGCGCATCATGCAGCACCAGCCGTCACAGACCGGTGGCGGCGGCACTGCATCGGACGTCGAGATCCAGGCGCGCGAGATCGTGTTCCTGCGTCGCAAGGTGAACGAGCTCATGGCGAAGCATACCGGCCGTCCGGTGGAGCAGATCGAGCACGACTTCGATCGCGACAACTACATGTCCGCCGAACAGGCAAAGGAATACGGCATCATCGACCACGTGGTGACGCACAAGGGCGACGTCATCGAAGCGAGTAGAGAGGCGACAACTACGGTGTAGCGGGCACTTTCCCGTTCGGTGTCAGCTTGTCGATGGCACCCGGAAGCACCTGCGCCAGCTTGGCGGAGAGCTCTTCCGGGGGGATGCCGAACTTCGCCGCGAGTTGCGTCATGGCATCCGAACCCAGCGCCGCGTGGAGCTGGTCTCCGGTTATCGGCTCGTTCGCTCCGGTGCCGACCCATGACTTCACGGTATTGCCCAGCCCCTGCGACTCCAGCTGGCTCACGATTCCCTGCACGCCTCCATGCTTCTCGATCAGGCCATTGACGACAGTGGCCATCTCGGCGCCGACGACGCCGCCCAGTAATCCGTCGAACAGTCCCATGGTTTCTCCCGGTTCGGAGGTGGTCCCGTCAGTCGGACGGGCTGATGTGAAGTTGCGCGTCGTCCCCGTTCTTCGCTACCGCGCGTCCGACGATGATGGTGATGTTGTCCGTGCCACCGCCATCGAGCGCATCCTGCAGCAATCCTTCGCACGCCTCGCGCGCGGACGTCATTCCGCGAAGCCGCTCGGCGATTCGCGCGTCGGAAACGTGTTTGGTGAGACCATCGCTGCAGATGAGATGCGTGTTCTCCCAACTTGCCGCAAGGCGCGTGACCACCGGTGCCGTCTGCTCGCCGCCCAGCGAGCTGGACAGCACGTTCGCCCACGGCGACGCGAGCGCTACCGGGCGCGTCATCACTCCCTGGTCGATGAACTCCTGCGCCATCGTCTGATCGCGCGTGATCTGCGTCAGCACGTTGTTCCGGAACAGGTAGTAGCGTGAATCGCCAACCTGGAGCAGATAGATCCACGGCCACACGCCGATCCACAACGTCAGTGTCGTAGCCATTCCGCGCAGGTCGCTGTCATCGCGGGCGCGCTGCAGCACGGCGTCGTGACTCGTTATCGCTGCCTTCTGCAGGACGTTCACGAAGTCCTCTGCCTGTGCGTCGGACTGGTAGTAGCAGAGCGCACTGTGTATCACGTATTGCGTGACCGCTTCGAGCGCTAT
>DATNCZ010000404.1:0-7444 GCA_035553335.1 Gemmatimonadaceae bacterium | reverse complement strand
CCGAGCACTCACCGCTGGCAACGACAAAGCCCGGGCTACGTGTTGTCGCCCGGGCTATCTCGCGTTTTAGCTCATTTTTTTACGTGGCGGCAATTGGCGGCAAATCACCACGAAATCAGTTGTACTCTGATCGTAATCGGGTGGCCGTAGCCTGTCAACACGACCGAATCCGCATGTCGCCGAAGTTACGCGAGCGTGCGATGAGCGGACCGTAAGCGACGGCGAACGGGAAACGGGATCGAAATCCCGCGGAGCTAATTGCCCGCGAGCACGCGGTGAATGTCACTCGCATATGCCTTTCTGTACGCATCGCTGAGACGGCGATCATCGCTGTCCAGACGATTTCTGTATTCCCGCGCGGTCGTTCGGGACGAATCGGCGGTGCTCCCGCCGCCCTGCTCCTCGATCGCGCGCGCGCGGCCGTACCAGTAGTCGCGCTTCTCTTCGTGCCGGTTGAACTCGTCTATGACGGAATGGTCGGCGGGGAACGCTGGATCGAGAGGGATGGGCATCGAGGGCTCGGCGGAGGGATGGAAGGAGCCGGAGTCGGCTCGTTCTGATTGCTCCGGACAAGCAACCGTGTTGAAAGGTACTACGTGGGCAGGGCGACGTGACCCGAATCCGGTTACGGATCCACGCCGGAGGCGACCGGATAGTCGCCGCGGCGGCTCCAATCCTCGAATGAGCCATCGTACAGGCGAACCGGCACGCCAAGACGCCGGAGCTGCACGTAATCGACGCTGGCAGTCTGTCCGATATGGCAATAGACGACGACCGGTTTGTCGAGCGACACGCCAGCGGCGGTAAACCTGGCGCGGGCCTGTTCCGGTGTGAGATAGACGTTCGTTACGCTGTCTGCGAGGGTCAGAAAATAGACGTTGCGGGCGCCTGGTACGTGCCCGGCCCGACCCGCGCTGTGGCCTTTCGCCGAGCCGTTGAAAAACTCGGGAGCGCGTGCGTCGACGATCGTCATGCTCGCGTCCGCGAGGTGTGCTCGAACGTACGCACCGTCCGTTACAGCATCCTTGCGTGTTGTTACGTGAAGGCTTCCGCGCGCAAAGCTCGGGGCCGACGTCATGGACGCTCCGCCGGCGCCCTTCCACGCGTCATATCCACCATCGAGGATGTGCGTACGGTCGCCGAGTCCGATGTAGTCGAGAGTAACGTAGGCTCGTGCGACCGGGCTCAGCCATCGCGACGTGCTGTAAAGCACGATGGTGCTCCCGTCCGACACGCCAAGTGCCTCGAAGACCTTCCGAAGCGAATCCGCCGGCACCAATTGCATCGTCAGAGCACCGTTGCTGCCGTCGCCGGTGAAGATGGAATGAAAATCGAGCTTTCGCGCGCCCGGTATGTGACCGGATTCGTACGGATCCGGCGAATCCATCCCAGACATCGTGAGATCGAGGACGACGAGATTCGGATCGTTGACGTGGGTACGGAGCCACGCCGCGGTGACGAGTATGTCAGGCTTGGGTGCTGGACGGCTGGTCGGGGCGATCGCTGACAGCGATGCGAGCAGCAGGAATTGAATCATGATCTGGCTGTGTGGGGTGATCGGTGCATCGGAGTCAATGATTCAACGCCCGTCGGGCTCTCACAATTGCAAATGCGACGAACAACGCACGGATGCGGATGAACGACGCTCCTCCACGACGAGTCGGTGCGAGAGTCGCCGGGGCAACCATCGCACCCTCTCAGAGGGTCTGACTCGGTGCAAGCTTCACTCTTGCGAGGAATGCGTCTCCCACATATTGGTATTGCATGCGTCTCATAGTCGTAGAAGACGAGCCGATCGCGCGTGACGGCCTCTGCGCTCTGCTCGCAGCCGAGCAATCGGTCGAGGTCGTAGGCTCATTCGCGAGCGCCGAAGCGGCGCGGCGCGGCGTACGCAGCGCTCTGCCCGACGGGATGTTCGTCGACGTCGAGATGCCCGGTGAAGGAGGCATCGACTTCGTGCGCTCCATGCCCGCCGCTTCACGCCCACACGTCGTCTTCGTAACCGCGCACGAGAACTACGCTGCAAAAGCGTTCGACGTCAAGGCGATCGACTACGTGCTCAAGCCGATAGATGAACGACGGCTCGCCGAGGCCGTCGAGCGCGTTCGAGCGGCGATCGACACAGATGCAAATGCACGTATGCATGCACGACTGAAGGAAGCGCTCGCTGACGGCCTTTCAGATGACTGTGATTATCTCACACGGATCTCCGCGCGTGTCGGGGACAGACTCGTCGTCGTGAAGCTGTCAGACGTATCATGGATCGAGGCGGACGGCGACTACATGCGCGTGCATTCCAAAGGTCGTGCGCTGCTCGTGCGCATGACCATGCGAGAGCTCGAGCGCCGTCTCGACCCTTCCCTGTTCATGAGGGCGCATCGATCGGCGCTCGTGAACATCGACTTCGTGACCGGCGTCGACCTGCTGCCGCACGGCGAGCACGTCGGCATGTTGCGTGACGGTGCTCGCGTTCGTATCGGCAGAACTTACAGATCAGCGTTGTTCGAGGCGCTGGGAGAACGGGCGTGAAGATACATCGTACTGCGATCACCGCTGCGCTTGTCTCATTCTCCATCGCCACAGTGCTCGGCCTTATTGGTAGCGCGCATCATCATGCAATGATGATTGCCGAAGGAAGTCCAATGCCGTGGCGGCACGCCGCCGTGATGGAGATGCCATTCTGGTACGCCGCAGCGATACTGACCCCGGCACTCGTGCGGATACTGCATCGCCTTCCCGACCGCGCGCATGGCATGGTAAGGGTGGCCGAACACGTAGCGATCGCACTGGCGTGGGTGACCTTGCAAACCGCGCTCGAGATGGGAGCGCGTACGATGCTTGGGACTGGTCTCAGCGGACCGACGCCTGCGCTCTGGCAACTGATCGTCGACTCGCTCGCGGATGGACTTACGGGCCGGCTGCTCATATACGGCGAGGTGGTGGGAGCGATCTATGCCTTCACGTATTACGACCGGTATCGCGAGCGCGAGCTGGCAGCTGCACAACTTGAGACGCAGCTTGCGGAGGCGCGGCTGCGCATGTTGCGCATGCAGCTCAATCCGCACTTTCTATTCAATTCGATGAATACCATCGCGATGCTCGTCAGAGCTGGACGGTCATCGGAGTCTGTTACGATGCTCCTTGCACTGAGCGCGTTGATGCGAGACGCACTTCGCGATGACGCACCTGACAGCGGTCCGCTCGAAGATGAGCTGAACCTTCTGAACCGCTATGTCGGCGTCGAGCAGGTGCGCTTTGGTGGAAGGCTCGCCTTCGATGTCGACGTTCCCGAATCGCTCAGGACTGTAACCGTACCTAGCTTTCTGTTGCAACCGCTCGTGGAGAATGCGATCCGGCACGGCCGAGCGGCGTCGGATGGGGCGGCGGCGATAGGTGTCCACGCAGAGCGTGTGCAGGACAGACTCGTGCTGTCAGTGTGGGATGACGGAGCCACCGCTGCAACTCCAGTCAGCGATCCCGACGAGTCTCACGGTGTGGGCCTTCGGAATGTGCGCGATCGCTTGCTGCAGCTGTTTGGTGCGGCACAATCGTTCGAGGTCGGCCGGAAGGGCGGGAAGACGGTCGCGCAAATTTCGATTCCGATCCAGTTTGCGACAGCCTCCCACTGACAGTCGCTCGTGACTGGCTGAATTCGAACTGATCGACAGGAGATTCGCGATCGCTATCGAACTGACTTGCTGCTAACCATCGCTCGTCAGTACGTCTTCCAGTTGTCCATCCACGTCCCGCGCCTCGGCACGAGCGCGTGAGTACCAGCCAGCGCCTTTTTGACTTCGCAGGAGTTGTAGACGATCGTCTTGGTTCCATTTCCGATCGAACCCGCTGCAACTGCCGGAGATCCCGTGACCAGATTGAGACCGCTGATCACACTACCTTCGATGTTGTCGTTTCCGTTCGCGGTTACCGTCCCTCCGACGAGGACCATGCCGTTCCATGTAGTGAGGCCGTTCATCGTCATGTCGCCGCTCACAACCAGCAGGCCGCGGCCGCTCGGAAGCATCGGTACATCACCGCTCACGTACACGATGGGATAGTACGTCGGGTCGCTGAAGCTCGGAAATGCCCCCCCATGATCGGAGGTCCGCCACACGTTCGGCAGGTTGAGACCCTGGGACCAGTCGGCCCAATCGATCCCAAGACTGGCCACGTACGCGGCAGCCGTCTGCGGTGTAGCGCCGAGGGTCGTGTTGTCGAGTGGCGGATTTCCTGAGAGCGGGGTTGTCGAGCCAGTATATCCCGGTGACGCAGGAACCATCACGCCAGCCAGGTTGCCGCCGGGCAGGCATGGAGTCGGGGAGTCGTCGATACCTGAAAGCGTTCCGGAAGCACCGTTCTTGTTGAGTCCGCTGAGACTCATCCATCCAGCCTTGACTGGCAGAGTCGCGCCGGTCCACGTCACGATCTCTGCAACCGCGCGCTGCGCAATCGGCGTTCCCTGGATCATCCCGCCACCATGTCGGCCGAGCGAGCTGATCACGTACATCGTGTCGCTCGTTGCTACGGTCGAGGTATGGAAGAGGCGCGGAATGATGATCGCGGTATCGCCAGCCGCGACGTTGACCGGCACCCACGCCGTATCGTTATCGAGAGGCGGCATGTGTACAGGACGGGCCGGTCGAAAGGCGGGATTCTCAGGATGGCGAAGATATGCGTCCAGTCCTTGTTGCGCGATGCCGAGGGCACGAGCCTGGAGTTGCTGATCATCCACCGAGCGGCGCTCGGTGCCCACGAGCGACAGGCTGGCCATGACAGCGACAGTGATGATTCCCACGGCCAGCAGCGCAGTCAGCAACGCAGAGCCGCGGCGGCCCCGCGTGACATTATTGGGTAACCCGCGATGGTTGGTCACTGGACGGGCCTGTTCTTGAAGAAGATTGCTGTCGTCATCGGGGCGGCTTCCGGACGCGAAGCTCCCTGCACCGTGTGATCGCTCTTTCCGTTCAACTGCAGTTCAATCCCACGAATGGTGTTCAGCGAAGCTCCCGCTACCGAAGCACTCTTGGCGCCTGTGTTGAGGTAGTACATGAATCGCGCGCTGGTGTCGAATGGCGCGGCAATTTCCTCGGACCCGTGCGTTCCGTTGATGACGGTTCGAAACAGTCCGCGAGACCCCGTCACAGAAGCGGATGGGCGAAACGCGTACGTGATGCGCCGAACCAGCATGGCCGCCTGGTACCGGGCCTGCACCGGCGCGACAGGTTGCACGGCGACGGCACTCGATTGGAAGATGCGCACTACATCGTTCGACGTATTGCATGGCGCAGACGATGCGACGCTAGCGGAGTCGAGCGTGGTGGGTGGCGGGCCGCCGAACTGGTACTGGTATACCTGTCGGAATGCAGTGCCTGTGGTCGTGGTATCGATGTACGCGTATCCCGAGTAGCCTCCTTCGGCGTACGCAACGCTATCGTATGGCAGCAGCGCAATTACTGATGCGGTTCCGGCAGTGCTCGTGCCACACACGATCCCCGTAGCATATGGGGCAACAACGGTGAACGAATCCGGAGTCGCCATGACGATGCCGCTGTCCGCGTCCACCATTCGAACATCGGAGAGCAGCAGATTCAGGCTGGCGCGTGAGATGTACCGCGCCTGATTGGCACTGCCCTGCGCGTCGGCGAAATGTATCTGGCTTCGAATGATCTGCATCAGCGACGTCGAAACGAGCCCAAGGAGTATGAGTGCGACCATGAGCTCGATGAGCGTGACGCCACGCCGGGACCGCAGCGGTGATTTCATTGTATGGCTACCGTCAGCGAGTACGAAGAACTGTCTGGGTGATGCTGTCGGGGCGCTGCAACGGACTGAGCGGCAGGATGGTGACGCCAACCGTGAGCGAATCGGCACGACCGCTGATCGTAACTCGACGAGCGTACGTCCACGGAGTGGCCACGACGGGCGTGTCCAACTTTGTCTGGCCGATCTTGACGGCGAGACTCTCGATTGGAGCTGCGACCGCTCGATCTATCTCCTGAGTCAGCAATCCGATCTCGAAAGAGCGGCCCGATATGCGGCGGCCCTGACGCGCAGCCGCGAGGGAAACGGTGCTCAATGACATCACAGCGACGGTCAGTACTACGAGCGCGATCATTATTTCCAGAATCGAGAAGCCAGCACGATCGCTGGCCATCGAGCGTTGATTGCCACGTTCGTTCATGGGACCACCCTCACTGCGCCGGCGCGAGAAATGGCGATGCGTCGAACATATGCCGCAGCATCACCGATGCGGATGGTGTCGGAGGAAGTCGCAATGCCGCTGGGGAATACCTGGAGCGACGCGTTGGATCCCTCCAGGCTGCCAACGCCAAGATCTCCACTGCTCAGGTCGCGCTGGATGATGGTATCGCCGGTAACGCGATTCGTGATTGCGTAGCGTCGGCTCGCGAAAACGAAGTCGATACGAACCGGCACTCTACCACGGGCCGCCGATGTAAATGCCGCGCGGATATCGGAAGCGACGACCTGACTCGCACGATCCACCTTCTGGTGTCGCAGCATCACGTTCACGCGGGGCGCGGCCATCGCGGTCGTAATTGCGATAATCGTGAGCGCGAGGACCAGCTCGAACATGGTGAAGCCGCGCCGATGGCGCGTCGGACCCATGCGGGCGGCAATTGCTCGCGGTTCAGGCGGGGACGGATACCGGAGGCATCTGTCAGTTGACGTAAGGAGCTTGGGCATTTCGTAGTTACTGGTATTGCGGCGTACAGCCTAGCTCTGTACTAACGAACGAAAGTCTGATTGGTCACCCGTCAGATGTTTATCCTGCGGATCTGACGATGGTGCCAAATTGGGCTGGCCATGTCCCTGGGGGACGGTGCTGCGGGACAGTCGCAATCACTTGAAAAGAGGCACCGGTCGGAATCGAACCGACGAATAGGAGATTTGCAGTCTCCCGCCTTACCACTTGGCCACGGTGCCGTTCACTGCCAACGGTCAGTCTCCAAACCTAACCGGCTCCCCGCCTCCTTCCCACCCCATTCGTCCGTCAGCCACCCATGAGCTGGCGCAGCATTGCAAGGTTCAGAGAGTGGCCGCCGTTGAAGGGATGCATCGCGTATGGTACCCCGCTGCTCTCGAGAACGGCGCGCTGCTCTTCCACCGCGTCCTCGCCGATGAACCTGTCCCGAGTTCCGTACACCATGTCGATGGTCAGGCGCGGTCTCCGCTCGGCCAGCGCACGCAGATTTACGTCCTGAGGGATGGCGTGGGCCCATGGAACCAGATGATCGACCACCGCCGACCCGCGCGCCGCCCATCGGCAAACCGCCGGCCCGCCCTGCGAGAAGCCCAGCGCATGCACCCGGATCTGGTCGCGGTCGACCCCATGGTTCGCCAGCTCCTCCAGTATCCGCTCGTACAGCCTGTCGAGATAGTTGACAATGTCAACTATCTCCGTTTCCCTGTCCTCGCGGGTCAGCCA
>DATNCZ010000403.1:0-5565 GCA_035553335.1 Gemmatimonadaceae bacterium | reverse complement strand
CGTCGAGATTCCCAAGATCACCATACCCCTGAATCCCGGAAAGAACATCACGGTCATAGCGGAGGTGATTGCAATGAACCATCTTCTGCACTACTCCGGAATAAATCCGGCGGAACAGTTCAATGAGCGCCTGATTCAACGGATGCAGAAGGCATCGGCGATCCGGCGCTACCTGCAGGAGGATGTCGAGTAGATGGATCCTGACGTCGCGCCGCGCGCGATTGTCGCCGGACACGGCGCACTTCCAGGCGGTCTGGTCTCCGCGGTCGAGCAGATAACCGGACGCGGCAATGCTCTCGTTCCTTTCTCCAACGTCGGGTTGGGACGCGCGGAGATCGAGAGCGGGTTGCGCGATCTGCTGGCGTTGCACGGCGTGAACGTGGTTTTCACCGACCTGCCCGGCGGCAGCGCGACGTTTGCCGCGCGCCGCGTTCAGCACGATACCCCCGGCCTCATCGTAGTAACCGGCGTCAGCCTCGCCGCGCTGATGGATTTCGTCTTCTGCGACGCGCAGATGCCCGCGGACGAGTCGACCGCACGCGCGGTCGAGAAGGGGCGCGCAGCCATTGCCGCCGTCGCGATCTGAATGCCGATAGCGCTCTACCGAATCGACGACCGATTGATACACGGACAGGTCGTCGTTGGCTGGGGCCAGCCACTGGACCTCGGCTTCATCGTTCTGGTCGATGACGCGGTCGCAGAATCCGACTGGGAGCAGGAGCTCTACCGCCTCGGCGTTCCGCCGAGCATGGACGTGTATTTCGCGTCGACGAGCGAAGCGGCGCGCGAGATCGCGAAATACGCATCGGATCGGCGCACGGGGATGGTGCTGACGGGAACCGTGGAAGCCATGTTGCAGCTTGCGCGCACTGCGGTGCTGCCGATCACGTCCGTCAACGTTGGCGGGATTCATCACCGTGAGGATCGCACGCAGAAGATGCGCTACGTGTTCCTCACCAAAGGCGAAGAGCAGGATCTGCGCAGCATGGCCGAGCTGGGCGTGGTCGTCACCGCGCAGGACGTCCCGTCTGCGCCCAGCCACTCGCTGGAAGAGTTGCTACGCGGATGCATGACGTGACGGTCGAATCCATCCTCTTCAGCATAGTGCCCGTATCGCTGCTGGGAGCTGTGACAGGTTTGGACATGGTAAGCTTTCCGCAGATGATGTTGTCGCGCCCTCTCGTATCGGCAACGCTTGGCGGCGCATTCGTCGGGCGGCCAGCGGCGGGACTCCTGATCGGTGCGGTGCTCGAGCTGATCGCGCTCGAGACCCTCCCGTTCGGCGCATCGCGTTACGCAGAGTGGGGAACTGCTGGTGTCGTGGGCGGAGTGGTGATGGCCGGCCAGCCGGCAGGCGCGGCGGGCGCGCTTCCAGTTGCGATGTTCACTGCGCTTGCGACCGCCGTGTTCAGCAGCCGAAGCATGGTGTGGGTGCGTACATGGAACGCACATCAGGCGCGCCAGCTGCGCACCGCGATCGATGCCGGCTCGCCGGCTGCCGTGGACAATCTGCAATTGCGCGGCCTCACGATGGATCTGGTGCGCGGTTTCGTCGTGACGTTCGTCGCGCTCATCGTGCTATTTCCCTTGTCGGAGGAGATCGTCGCGATCTGGGGTGTCGATGCGATTCATTCGCGCGCTGTCGTGACAGCGCTCGCGGCCACCGTTGCCGCCGGCGCGATCTGGACGCTCACGCATCGCGCGGCGCGCGCGGGTTGGCTCTTCGTGCTCGGGCTCGGCGCCGGCACCGCACTGTTGCTGCTGCAATGACGGCACCACAGCTGCACAAATGGGCGCGTCGCGATCCTGGAACTCCGGCGCCGGTCGGGAAGGCGGCCATCGCCGCGGCGTTCATCCGGCTGTTCGCGGTGCAGGGATCGTGGAACTACGAGACGATGGTCGGCAACGGGATCGCGTTCAGCATGAAACCCTTGCTCAAGGATCTCCCCGACGATCGATACCACGCCGCGATGGCCCGTCAGGCGCGCTACTTCAACGCGCATCCGTATCTCGCAGGCGTGGCCGTGGGATCGCTGGCGCGGGCGGAACTGGATGGCGAGAACCCCGCCCGCATCGAGCGATTCAGGACGGCTCTCTGTGGTCCCCTTGGCAGCGTAGGTGACCAGCTTGTCTGGGCTGGCTGGCTCCCGCTATGCTCGCTCATCGCTCTGACAGCGTTCGCGCTCGGAGCCGGCCCGCTGGCGGTGGTGTGTATCTTTCTTGGCGTCTACAATGTTGGCCATGTCGCGCTGAGGGCGTGGGGGCTTCGGGTCGGGCTCAGAAGTGGAATGCGTGTTGCGCCCGCGCTTGCCAATCCGGTTTTCAGAGAGTGGCCCGCCGCGCTGGCACGAATTTCGGCGGTGCTTGCCGGACTGATCCTGCCACTCGCATTGCAACGCATCATTGGTCCTGGACGCGTTCTCGCCGGTGGTGTTGCGGTCGTCGCGGTGATCGGCGCCGTCATTCTTGCTCGTTTCGGCGCGCGTGCAACGGGTTGGCGCGCCGCGCTCGGAGTGCTGGCGATCTTTGTCCTCTACTCGGTGGCACGTTGATGGCGGAGCGAACGGTTACGATCGTGAACAAGAACGGAGTCCACGCGCGACCTGCCGCCGAGATCGTCAAGACGGCCGGGAAATTCGCCAGCAATGTTACAATCGTACGCGACGATCTCGAGGTGAACGGCAAGAGCATCATGGGAGTGATGATGCTGGCTGCCGAGTGCGGTTCGGAGATAATCCTGCGCGCCACGGGACCCGATGCGGATGCCGCGATCGATGCGCTGGCGGAGCTCGTGGCCACAAAGTTCGGAGAACGGTAGGTGCCTCGCGCCATCGTCGGTCTGCCGGCCTCGCCAGGGATCGTCGTAGGACCCGTACATCTTCTCCGCTGGGAAGTACCACAGGTGCGCCAGCGCATCATCGCGGACGAGCAGGTCGGCCCCGAAATAGCTCGATTCGAAGACGTGGTCGCGCGAGCGCGGATGCGTCTTGGCCAGATCCGGGACCGCGTCAGCGCCAACGCGGGCGAGGAGGAGGCTGCCATCTTCGATGTGCAGCTCGCGATGCTCGACGACGTCGAACTGCTGGACAACGTTCGTGCCCTGATTCATCAGAATCTCGGAGCGGAGAAGGCGTTCGATCTGGTCATGGCGGACTGGCGCCAGAGCTTTGCGCGACACACCCATCAGATGCTGCGCGAGCGCGTGGCCGACCTCACCGATGTGCACATCCGTGTGCTGTCGATGCTGCTCGGTCTTGCCGACCACGATCCTGTGGATCTGCCGAAGGGCTCCAATGCTATACTAGTCACGCACGATCTGACGCCCAGCCTCACCGTGCAGCTGGATCGCGACGCGATAGCCGCGATAGCAACCGACGCGGGCACGCGAACCTCGCACGTTGCAATTCTCGCGCGATCTCTCGGTCTCCCGGCGGTGGTCGGCCTGCGCGATGCCACGACCCAGTTGCATCCGGGAGATCGCGTAATTCTCGATGGCTCGCTGGGCGTCGTCGTTCCGAATCCAACCGAAGCGCAGATTGCGGCGTACGCCGAGCGTGCGGTGAGGGATGCGTCGGATGACGCGGCGATGCGCGCGATCGCGAGCGCGGAACCGGTCACGCTGGACGGAGTGCGAATCACGCTGCGCGCGAACGTCGACCTGCCGGACGAGGCCGCCGCCGCCGCCGGAAGTGGTGCGGAAGGCGTGGGACTGATGCGCACCGAATTCCTCGCTGTCGGTCGCGCAACGATGCCGGACGAGGAAGAGCAGTTCCGCGCGTATCAGGGCGTCGTGTGCGCATTCGGAAACCATCCCGTCGTCATTCGCACATTCGACGTGGGCGGCGACAAGCTGCCGATTCGCGGATATGCGACCGAGGCGAACCCGTTCCTCGGCTGGCGCGCGATTCGCGTCTGTCTGGACGAGCCCGAGTTGTTCAAGACACAGCTGCGTGCGCTGTTGCGCGCAGCGATGTTCGGCGACGTGCGCATCATGCTGCCGTTGATCGTCACGCTGGACGAAGTGCGCGCAGCGCGGCGACTGCTCGAGGAAGCATCCGATGAGCTCACCGCGCGCGGTGTCGAACATCGCAGCGACGTACCGCTGGGTGTGATGGTGGAGACTCCAGCCGCCGCGATCGGCGCTGACATACTTGCACCCGAAGTCGCGTTCTTCAGCATCGGTACGAACGATCTCGTTCAGTACACGCTCGCCGTCGATCGCGGCAACGTGAATCTGGCCGCGCGCTTCACGCCGTTGCATCCCTCGGTGCTGAGGCTGATCCGGCGTACCGTGCAGGCCGGCACCGCCGCAGGCCTGGAAGTGGCTGTCTGTGGCGAAATGGCGTCGCAGCCGCTGATGGCGTTCGCGCTCATCGGCCTGGGGGTTCGACAGCTGAGCGTTGGCGCGCAGTCGGTCGCGCTGGTGAAACGCGTAATCCGCGGGATAAGCGTGGACGTGGCCCGGGCGGCGGCTGATTCGGCGATGCTGGCCGGTACGGCCGAGGAAGTGGAGCAGGTGCTCCGCAGCGCAGTCCGGTCCGCCTTTGGGGATGCCCCGTTTCTGCGGTACGGATTGCCCGTCAAGGGTGATCTGGATATGTTTGGAGACGCCGGCGCTTGATCCATCCGTTCATCCGGCTTGACGGAAATAGTCGGCCTTCCCGCCCATCGGGCTGGTAGCAGGTCATCCCCGTCTCGCCCCTATCAATGATATTGTGTCCGAACGCCAACTTTTCACGTCCGAATCCGTAACCGAAGGCCACCCCGACAAGATCGCCGATCAGATTTCCGACGCGATCCTGGATGCGATCCTCACCGATGACGCGACCGCCCGCGTAGCGTGCGAGACGCTCGTGACGACCGGCCTCGCGGTTGTCGCCGGCGAGATCACGACTGACACGTACGTCCCGGTGCCGGACATCGTTCGCGAGACGATCGCGCGCATCGGCTACACAGATGCGACGTTCGGCTTCGACTGCAACACGTGCGCTGTGATGAGCACGATCGACCGTCAGTCGCCGGACATCGCGCAGGGGGTCGATACGGGCGGAGCGGGCGATCAGGGAATGATGTTCGGCTACGCCAGCGACGAGACGCCGGAGTTGATGCCGCTTCCCATCCAGCTCGCGCACCGCATCACTCACGCGCTTGCGGACTACCGTCGCGCAGGCGGAAAGAAGTGGCTGCGTCCGGATGGCAAGGCGCAGGTAACGGTAGTGTACGAAGATCACATCCCCGTAGCAGTCGATACGGTGGTCGTGTCGACGCAGCACAGCGACGACATATCGACGCGTCGCCTGCGCCAGGCGATCATGTCGGAGGTGATCGAGCCGAACATACCAAAGGAGATGCGCGGACGCGGGATCAAGTATCACATCAATCCGACGGGTCGTTTCGTGATCGGCGGCCCGCAGGGCGACGCTGGTCTCACGGGACGCAAGATCATCGTGGACACCTACGGCGGAATGGGTCGGCACGGTGGCGGCGCTTTCTCGGGCAAGGATCCGTCCAAGGTCGATCGCTCGGCGTGCTACGCGGCGCGTTGGGTTGCAAAGAACATCGTTG
>DATNCZ010000402.1:0-4222 GCA_035553335.1 Gemmatimonadaceae bacterium | reverse complement strand
ATAGACTGCGCTTATTCGCTGTGCCAACCACGCGGACAGTCCGGTGAAGCTCCCTCTCATAGCAAAGCCACGGCCGTGAGAAACGTCACCAATACGCCACCGACGTTCACGACCCACGCGCCCTGACGTGCGGCCGGTTCCGGCGTCGGATCGCAGCTTGGTACGTTGCGACGCAATGACGTCGTGACCCGGCGACCAATTGCCCGGATCCACCGCAACGTATCGGATGGCCCCGCCCTCCTCATCGACAAGCAGGTTCCGTAGGTGCCCGATGCCGCCATCGTTCGCCTCGATGTGATAGCCGATGATCGTCTTGCAGCTTTGCGGATGGGGATCGTCGAGCGGGTACCGCGACACTGGCAGGTCGGTGTCGACGGCCAGATAGCGGACAACCCACGCCTGGTCGTCGAAGTGGAAGTCCGTGAAGCGGCCAGTGGTGCCCTCGATCGCTCCGATCGCGTAACCCTCGAGATCCTTCGTGGCGCACAACATATGTCCGCCCCTTCTCGACCGCGTCGAACGGTGCGCGTCGAACGCTCTGGCCCACGGAGCGGCAAAGATCGCGACGACGCCCCGGCCAAGGACTTCGACGCTGCGCTCGTCGGCGCGAGGCGAGAACGTTAAAGTCTCGACTGCCGGAGTCGGGCATTCTTGATACGGGAACCAGGCGCCGCGCACGCACGTCGCAACCGCTACGCCGGAATTTATCGTGACGAAAAGGAACGCCCGTGCCTGACCCGTCCTCGCTCGCGCCGCTCGAGACGCTTCTGGAAACGCGGCACGGCAGGTTGCTGTCGCTGCCTCCCAGGTTGAAGCATTTGTACGGACGCCTCCGCATGGCGCGGCCGCGCTCGGCTCCACATGTCTTCAGCAATTTCGCGACCACGCTGGACGGCGTCGTGTCGCTCAATACGAAGGGACACGCCAGCGGCGCAGATATCAGCGGCTTTAGCGCACAAGATCGAATGGTAATGGGCTTATTGCGGGCTATTGCCGACGCGGTGATCATCGGCTCCGGCACACTAGACGCCGATCGTCGGCACGTCTGGACGGCCGAAGCCATTTTCCCCGCGCTCGCCGATGAGTATCGGAGCCTGCGCAATGCAATGGGCAGATCCGCGGCGCCGCTGAACGTCGTCGTCAGCGGCAGCGGTCGGATTGATCTTCGCCTGCCGATATTCACGTCTGGCGACGTGCGCGCGTTGATCGTTACAACCGCCGCAGGTGCGAAGCGCTTGCGCAAGCAACGAATTCCCGGTTCCGTCGAGATCGGGGTCATTCTTCACTGCACCGCCGCGATTCCGGCACGCGCCATCCTGGACGAGGTGTGCCGGGTGAGCGCCGGCAAGTCGATGCTCCTCGAAGGTGGTCCGCGATTGCTGGGTGATTTCTACGCCCAGCGCCTCATCGACGAGCAGTTTTTGACGCTTGCGCCACAGGTCGCCGGTCGCAACGTTGGCGATGGACGGCCCGGCCTTGTCATGGGTAGGACGTTTGCACCGCGCGATGCCCGGTGGGGGGCCTTGACCGACGTTCGGCGTGGCAGCAGCCACTTGTTTCTGCGCTACTCGTTCCCCGGATCCCACCCGGAGTGAGCGGGTTCGCCATGCTGCTTCGGCATCGTTCATCCGCGTCCCTCGACACCGACGCCGCAGTCCAACCGGGATCGGCGGCTCGACGCTCAACTCGACAGACGCATTTCGCATCTCATCTCGACCACGTGCTGCCGTCGATCGTCGATCAAGGAAATCGCCATATCGTGCAACTCGACGCCGTCGACCATTAGCCGCGACCTCCCGCCCAGGGCGCTCGTTTGCAGAACGGTGATCTGGTAGTCCGTCTCCCGATAGCGATATCGCACTTTGAATGACGACCAATGCGCCGGCACGCGCGGAGCGAAACAAAGCTTATCCGCTTCGCGCCGCAGCCCTAGCAGCGATTCCAGTATCAGCCGGTACATCCAGCCAGCCGAGCCGGTGTACCACGTCCAGCCACCGCGCCCCGCGTGCGGCGCAAGCGCATAGACGTCGGAGGCGAGCACGTAAGGCTCCGTCTTGTACAGCGTGACCGCATCCTGCGACTTCGCGTGATTGACCGGATCGAGAATCGTGAATGCTTCCCATGCGCGTTCGCAGTCGTCAAGCGCCGCGAATGCCATCGCCACCCACACTGCAGCGTGGGTGTACTGTCCGCCGTTCTCGCGCACGCCTCTTACGTATCCCTGGATGTACCCAGGATTGGGTTCCGAGCGGTCGAACGGCGGATCCAGCAACTGGATCAAAGCAGAATCGCGGTGAACGAGCTGTCGATCGACCGCATCCATCGCCATCCGGGTGCGCTGCGGCTCGCCGGCATTCGACAAAACCGACCAGCTCTGCGCGATCGAATCGATCCGACATTCGACATTGCTCGACGTTCCGAGCGGCGAGCCGTCGTCGAACCACGCGCGGCGGTACCATGCGCCATCCCAGCAGTTCTTTTCGATCGCGTCCCGCAGCCGGGCCGCCTCGCTCGAGCAGCGCTTGGCGAATGACGCGTCGCCGCGCCGCTGCGCGAGTTCGCCGAATTGGATCAGCACGGCGTACAGGAAGAATCCGAGCCAGACGCTCTCCCCCTTGCCACCGGCACCCACCAGATTCATGCCATCGTTCCAGTCACCCGAGCCCATCAGCGGCACGCCGTGCGTCCCGTACCGCAGGCCATGCTCGATCGCGCGCACACAGTGTTCGTATAGGGTCGCGACCTGGTCGGACTGCCTGGGTAGATCGTAGTACGATGCTTCTGTGTCCTCGAGCGCGCGACCTTCCAGGAAATGGACCGGTACGTCGAGCACCCCGGTGTCCCCCGTCACGGTCGCGTAGCGGCAAGCGGCCAGCGCCAGCCAAAGATAGTCGTCCGAGCATCGGGTCCGCACCCCGCGTCCCAGCGGTGGATGCCACCAGTGCTGCACGTCACCTTCGGGAAACTGCCGTGCTGCGCAGAGCAGCAGATGCTCACGCACTCGCTCCGGCGCGGCGTGGACGAGCGCCATCACGTCCTGCAGCTGGTCGCGGAAGCCGAATGCCCCGCTCGACTGGTAGAACGCGTTGCGTGCCCACAGGCGGCAGGCCAGGATCTGGTAGACGAGCCAGCCGTTGGCCAGGAGGTCGAGCGACCGGTCCGGCGTTTCGACCTGCACCGCGCCGAGCGTTTTCTGCCAATGCTGCTTCACCGCGGTCAACGCGTCGCGAGCGGTATCGGCTCCACGCCAGCGACGGACGAGCTGACGCGCTTCGGCAGCACTTGCTCCGGCGCCGAGACGGAACACGATCTCGCGGGTCTGCCCCGCTTCGAGGTCGTACGAGATCCGGATCGCAGCGCACGGATCGAGCGCGGCACCCACGCTTCCGGAAAGCGTCAGCTCCCTCATCGCGACGGGATCGCGCAGCGTACCGTTGCGTCCGAGGAACGCGACACGGTCGCAGCAGATGCTCGCGGCCGCAAACTCGTCGACGTCGTAGAACGCGACGCGTCCGGCGAGCTCGGTGTTGTACGGGTTCCGCGCGAACAGCGCGCCGCTGCCTTCGTCGCGCTCGGTCCTCACGTGCATGCACGTTTTCGAGCGCTCGTCACCGAGCACCCATTCCAGATATCCGGTCACGGAAAGCCGGCGCCGACGTCCGGACCGATTGCCGAGCTTCAACGTCACGAACTTCACCGGCGCGTCGATCGCGACGTACACGACGAGCTCGGAGGCGATGCCCTCCTCATCGTGTTCGAACACGCTGTAGCCGAAGCCGTGCCGCGTCACGTACGGCCCTGTGCCGCTCCTCGGCAGAATCGTCGGCGACCAGAAACGGCCGCTTTCCTCGTCGCGGAGGTAATAGGCTTCGCTGTTCGCATCGCCGATCGGATCGTTCGACCACGGCGTGAGCCGAAACTGCTGCGCGTTCTCGCTCCAGGTGTTGGCGCTTCCACTTTCGGAAACGAGGGTACCGAAGGTCGGGTTCGCCAGGACGTTGACCCACGGCGCCGGGGTCATCTGGCCCGACGCGAGCGTGATGACGTACTCGCGCCCGTCCGACGCGAACCCACCAAGCCCGTTGCCGAAGATCAGATCGCGCTCGACCTTCGGGTGCGACAACTCGCCTGCCGCCTGGTTTGCGACACTGGGACCACGCTCCATCGAAGGCGGCAGAATCACGGCTGGCACAGCGCGGCGCCGCTCGAGCTGCTGCGTCAA
>DATNCZ010000401.1:0-2219 GCA_035553335.1 Gemmatimonadaceae bacterium | reverse complement strand
CTGCTCGCTACCGACGACGACAACGAAGCCGCAGCACTCTCGGCGCCACCCGACCTGTGGTGGCGTCTGGATGAGATGGGCGCGACAGCGCAATTGCGGATGCGCGCCGGCGACTCCGCGTGGTTCGTGCTGCGATACGATGACGATGAGGTACTCCCGATCGCATCGTACAGATCGCAGGAGCGCCTGCAGGAGACGGTGGCGTTCTGGGATGGCTGGGTCGCGACGCTCAAATACGAGGGTACTCACCGCGCCGTGGTCGAGCGTTCGGCGCTCACGCTCAAGCTGCTGTGCTATGAGCCGAGCGGCGCGATCATAGCGGCGCCGACGACATCGCTTCCGGAAGAAATCGGCGGCGAGCGCAACTGGGATTATCGCTTCATCTGGCTGCGCGACGCCTCGTTCACACTCGACGCGCTGCAGGGACTCGGGCGGCACGAAGAGGCTAGCGCGTTCATGGCGTTCCTGCGACGCATTACACGCAAGGCTACCGATTCCCATCTGCAGATCATGTATGGGGTGGACGGATCGCGCGATCTGCCCGAGCGGACGTTGCCGCACCTTTCGGGATACCGCAACTCCGCGCCCGTACGCGTCGGCAACGCCGCGGTGAATCAGTTGCAGCTGGACGTGTACGGCGAGATTCTGAATACCGCCTACCGGTGGAGTCGTAGCGCGACCGTCGGCGAAGGTACATGGTGGTCGCTCAGTCGACTCGTGGACTGGATCGCCGTTCACTGGCGCGATCCCGACAGCGGCATATGGGAAGTGCGCGCGACCGAAGAGCACTACGTGATGAGCAAGGTCATGTGCTGGGTCGCCCTCGACCGCGGTGTGAAGATGGGTCGCGAATTCGACCTGCCGTGCGACATCGCCCGCTGGGAAGCTGCACGCGACGCAGTGTGGGCCGAGGTGATGGAGCGAGGGTGGAGCGAGAAGCGCCAGAGCTTCGTGCAGTTCTACGGCACCGAAGCGCTCGACGCGGCTAATCTCATCATACCGATGGTAGGTTTTCTTCCGCCTGATCACGAACGAGTGAAGGGGACGATAGCGGCAACATTGCGCGATCTCACGAGCGAGGACAGGGAGCTGGTGTACCGTTATCGCAACGACGACGGTCTGCCGGGTTCCGAGGGCGTATTCTCGATCTGCACGTTCTGGATGGCGCAGGCTCTCGTGCTGTCGGGCGATGCGGAGCAGGGCGAGCGCATCTTCTGTCGCATGCTGAAGCACGCCAACCATGTCGGCCTCTACAGCGAGGAGCTTGATCCCGGGACGGGCGGGTTCGCCGGTAATTTTCCCCAGGGTCTCACTCACATCGCGCTGATAAACTGCGCGCTGGCACTGGCGGAGGCCGGACGGGGGTAGCTGGATGTGTGGATGCGTCGTCATTCCCGCGAAAGCGGGAATCCATCTGGTGCCGACCAGCTCCGCGCTGTCATCGCACTCGGAGATCGATAACATGGATTCCCGCTTTCGCGGGAATGACGAGTCCGGAAATGCTTTCGCGGGAATGACTGAGCTGAGCGTGCTTTTCGGGAATGAGGATATGCATATTTCGAACGCTCGTTCGAATGCGATCTTCGGTTAAATTTCGGTACTCATGGCAAAGTTCGACTTGGTGGCACCCTTTGAGCCGGCCGGAGATCAGCCGAAGGCTATAGCGGAGCTTACGCGCGGCCTCGAGCGTGGCGATCGGTTCCAGACGCTGTTGGGTGTAACGGGCTCTGGGAAGACGATGTCGATCGCGAACGTGATCCAGGCGTACGGCAAGCCGACGCTCGTTCTGTCCCACAACAAGACGCTCGCTGCGCAACTGTATGGCGAGATCAAGTCCTTCTTCCCGCACAACGCGGTGGAGTACTTCATCTCCTACTACGACTACTACCAGCCGGAAGCGTACGTCCCGACCACCGACACGTACATCGAGAAGGATGCGTCGATAAACGAGGACATCGACCGGTTGCGGCTGCGTGCAACGTCGAGCCTGATGGAGCGCGACGACGTGATAATCGTCGCGACCGTTTCGGCGATCTACGGCCTCGGCGATCCGGTGCAGTACCGTGAGCAGATGGTGACGCTGGTGCAGGGTCAGAAGATCGCGCGCGACGACATTCTGCGTTCACTCGTGAAGATCCAGTACGGCCGCAACGACGTTGCGTTCGAGCGCGGCACCTTCCGGGTTCGAGGTGACACGGTCGAGATTCTGCCCGCCTATG
>DATNCZ010000400.1:0-14673 GCA_035553335.1 Gemmatimonadaceae bacterium | reverse complement strand
ATCGCCCATCGCGTCGGCGCCTTGAGTGGTGCTCCTGCTGCAGTAGCGCTGTCGAGGAGATGATCCAGATACTCGAGGCCGGCCGGCGTGTGTGTTACCCGGATCAGTGCATCCAGATTGGGCTTTCGGATCTCGTACGGTCGCGTCGGATCGCTCTCGACGGACCGAAGCGAGCTCTCCAGCCCAGGTAGCAATGCGGTACGTTCTGTCGGCGACAGATATGCCTCCGCCGCGCGCGTTACATGTCGCAGCTGTGCACCCAGGATCTGCTCGTCCTGCTCGGCTGGCAGTGCTCGCTCTGCGATCGAGATGAACTGAGCCGGTGTGAGGCCTCGGCGGCGCACCAGTTCCCACAGCGCATCCCATCCCATTGCGCGCGTCAACGGATCCGTGAGTGTTCCCACGCTGTCCGCGAGCCAGTGTCCGCTCGCCGAGTCGGGGATGACGAGTGCGTACGCGTTGTCGCCGGCATTGGCGAATACGAATTCCGGCGCCCGCGGACTGTTGGCGAACCGCGCGACGGTGCTGTCGGACGCCAGATTGATTAGCAGGCGGTCGGTTCGCCCTCCGGGATATCTCAGCAGCACTTGCGTGCGGATCGGCCACGGCCCTGCACCCGAGATCGGTTGAGCTGGGTGCTGCGCGAGAGACAGACTCTCGAGCACACCATCGCGCACTTTCACGTGTTGATCGATCACCGGCATGCCAGGACGGAGGATGTAAGCCTCGCCCCACTTCTTGAGCGGCATCTTTGCCGCCGCTCCGACCGATGACAGAAGATCCTGCCACGTCGCGTTACCGTACGCGTGCAGAGCGAGATAATCGTGCAGCCCGTGCCTGAACGCCGAATCTCCCACCAGATAGTTCAGCTGCTTGATGACGCCTGGCGCCTTGTTGTAAACAATCGCCCCGTAGTTGCTCTTCGCCTGGTCCAGATTTGCCAGCGACTGCCAGATCGGCGTGGTTCCTTCGGTTCTGTCGACGCCATAGGCGCTCGGCTTGTTCTGGAGGTAGAACGTTTCCCACGCATTGGACCGCGGCTCCAGCGATGCGCGCATCTTCGCCGCCATGTACGTCGCGAAACCTTCCTTGAGCCACAGATCGTCGAACCACTTCATCGTGACGAGATCACCGAACCACTGGTGCGCGACTTCGTGGTAGATCGTCGCCTCGCGTGAGATGCGCTGCGGCCTCGTCGCGCGCTCACGAAATATGAAACTGTTCTCGTTGTAGAAGATCGCGCCCGGGTGCTCCATCCCACCGAACGGAAAGGCAGGTGCCAGCACGAAGTCGAGCTTGGGCCATGGATATGGAAAGTTGAAATATCCAGCCAGCCAGTGCATCGCTCGACCATTGGCTGCAATCATCGAATCGGCTTCTGCTTCCTTGGCCCGCGAAGCCCGAACGTACATCGTGATCGGGTGGCCATCCACCGAACGTGTGACGCGAGCCCATGGACCGGCCGCGAACGCGATCAGATACGTGCTGATCGGCTTCGTGCGCGTGAAGTGAATTGTCCTCGTAGTCGCAGACGAGTCGATGCGTTGGACCGTTCCATTCGCTACTGCGTTCCACTTTACGGGAATGGTGAGGGTCAGTGCGGTGCGTGCCTTGATGTCCGGCTGGTCGAAGCAGGGAAAGAGTTGATTCGCATCCGACGGCACCAGCAGCGTGTAGAGATAGTCCGCGCCATCCGTTACGTCGTGGTATCGAATCACACTCGCGCCCGCAGGGGCGATGAGTGCGGAGAAGCTCATCGATACACTGTTCGCTCCGCGTCTGAGCGATGCGGCCGGGAGCCGGATGTGCATCCCGTTGCTGACATCCGCTGACAGCGCCGTACCGTTGAGAATCACTGTGCCGAGATGCGGCCCGCGGAAATCGACTATCGCGTCACCCGTGCCCGCCCGTGCGAATGCGATTGTGACGTGACCGCGCGCGGTGTCGTGCGCGGTCACGTCCAGCGACAGATCGTACCGCACGTTGCTGATTCGCGATGCGCGATAATCGGCAAGCTGCCGCGAGATGCCGGCGCCCATCAGAGCCTGGGTTTTCGATGACGACACCTGTTGCGCCGGCATTGTGCTGCTGAGGAAGAGTGCCGGACCAGCCGCCACGGCGAAAACAGTGGAGAATCGCATGCAAGACGATGCCGCCTGGAGGCATCGTTTGCAAGCCTGTCGAACGATCGTTCGATAGAAGCCCGCGAATCTAACTGAAAATTGCACCCCCGGAGACGTAATTAGCGCGCCTCTTGCACTTCCAGGTCCGGTAGCAATTGCTACCGAACCCATTCAGAGAGGGAAGATGTTCCGCATATCGACTTTGATAGCAGCAGCGACACTTACGGGCGCCCTGATCGCGAATCCCGCATCCGCGCAGGACACGACTCACCATGGCGGCATCAATGGGGCCGCGCGGGCCGTGAGTGGCGCCGCAAAGAGCACCGGACGCGCCGTCAAGTCCGGCGTAAAGACAGTCGGCAGCAAGACGCATAAGGTTCTGAAAAAAGCGGGTCGGAGCACCAAATCGACTCTATCGCACGCCGTCGGTGACACGATCCACGATCCGAATCACAAGCCCGGTGGACTCAACAAGGCTGCGCGCGATGTCAGCGCCTCGATCAAGCACGTTGGAAGGTCGGCAAAGGCCGGCGTGCACGAGGAGGCCAGCGACGCGCACAAGGCCTTGCAGAAATCCGGCAACGACGTGAAGAAGTCGGTCAAGGACACGTCGCACACCTCGTAACCTCTAACGAGCGGTGAGGGAGTGCATTCCCTCACCGCTCGTTGCGCGCAATAGATGAACAGGCTGCAGGTGAACGTCGCCTACGCGGCGCGCACCTGTGCTCTGCGTCTTGCGTCCACGGAACGTCGCTTCTCGTCCGGAGCACTGGCCGACACACGCAGCAGCTCTGACAGTTTCTCGGCTACAGCCTGTGTAGCTGCGCCGACAATCGCATGGATCACTCCGTCCAGCGCGCTGCCTGCCGTTTCGTTGATCTTCGCTGCTCTGTGCTTGACCTGATCGCGCGCTTCATTGACAGCGCGACTCGTCGCTCCGGTAGTCGCCAGCAACACTCCCGCTCCGAACGCCGCTGCCACCAGGGTGAGCGGATGCTCGTCGACGATACGATGCGGGTCGACCTTGCGCTCGATCGCGGCGATCGTATCGCCGAGGCGCGCGCGCGTGTCGTCTATCTGGCGCCGGATCTCGTGGGATGTCTCAGCCATGCCGCCGTCTCCTTGAGTGACTCTGTTGTTTCGCGCGGTGCCAGCGCCGACCCGGAGAACGACCGGCTGCTGCGCCACACGCACAACGCACCGGTCGCGCCCAGTACCACCGCGACGATCAGCGCCCCGAGCCAGGCGCGGTCGCCCGCCAGATACTGCGAGACGACCATGATGAGACACGCCACAGCTGCGGCTGCCGCGCAGAGCGCCAACGCGATACCAATCCCAAGCAGAATCGCTCCGCGTCCCAGCTCCAGCAACGCCTCCACCGTCTCCGCGCGAGCGAGACGGATCTCGTCGCGCACCAGTTCCGCGCCGCCATCCGTCAGCTCGCTCAGAAGCTCACTGAGCGAGCGGCGGGACGCGATGTCGCGTACCGACGGCGCAGACATCGCTATTTCCTGGCTGCGCGGCCAAGCAGAAATCCGGCACCAGCAGCAAACATCAGCGTACGCGCAGGATGTTCCCGGACCTGTTCTTCGAGCCTGGCCGTCAGCTCGTCCACGTTGACCTTGTTGATCAGGTAGGATGTGAGTTCGCTCGCCTTCGCCTGCAGCTGACTCATTGCATCCTCTGCGCTCGCGATGCTATGCTGAGCTGCGTCCTTCACTTTTTCTGTTGTATCGGACGTCTGATCGACGCCGAGGCTTTTCGCGAATGAAACGTCGTCAGTGGGTCCCGCCGGTACTGCATTTCCTTGCGGCATGCTCGTGCCGTATCCTGCATTCCCCGGGGTGTTCATTTCAGGTGTCGTCATCGTACTCTCCGCAGTGTGAATAGAGTGTGAAAAAGGAATGTGGATTCGGCGCGGCACCGCTATTCCGTCGGACGGCCCCGTGTCGCCGGTATTTGCCGCGGTGGCGGGCATACCACCTGCCATACGCGCGCCGCGCGCGACCCAACTGCACGATTGATCCAGCGGATTCTTGCGCCGAATAGCCGGATCCGGCGCGGGAGCTTATTTTCGGTTCACCCACTTTTAGGAGAGCCACACCGACAGCCATGCCGAGACGATTTGTGCTCACATTCACACCACTTGGTCGCCCTGGCTACAGGGTGGGCGAGTTTCCGACTGAAGATCGCGCCCGCGATGCCGCCGAGCGCCATGGGGCACCTCCGAGGGGGGCAACACCGCGCCCGCCGCTGGAATGGGCCCCCGCACCACAATTCGGTGCGATCATGGCAATCGCGTCAACGGGAACGTTCGTCATCGCCCCCGCTTGACCGGACCATTGGCCGATACGACTTCAACAGACTTGACGGCTTTACCGTAGCACATCCATGTAGCAGCAGATCGCACTCACCCTCACAAGTGCAATGACCCATTCTCGCCGCGACTTCATCAAGACGGTATCCGCCGTTGCTGCCACGAGCGCCATTGGCACTCGTGGTCTCGGCACAGTCGACCGTCTCATCTCATCGACTGGCTCCTCCATCGGCGATCCGACCTACCGGGAGCTGACACAGGTCGCCCTCGATGCGGCCCGCGCCGCCGGCGCAACCTACGCCGACATTCGCATTTCGGCCCGACGCTCGCAGCGCATCAGCACGCGCGAGAATCGGCTGCAGGGAGCGGACGACAGCGACACACTCGGCTTCGGCGTCCGCGCGTTATCCAACGGGGCATGGGGATTCGCCGCGAGCAACATCCTCACCAAGGACGTCGTCGCGCAGATAGCTCGCGATGCGGTGGCGATCGCCAAGGCGAACAGTGCGGTGCAGCTCAGGCCGATCGTTCTCGCTCCCGCGCCGGCGGCGACCGGTGAGTGGAAGAGTCCCATCAAGATCGATCCGTTCGACGTTCCGATAACGGACAAGGTCGCACTCCTGCTCGATGCAAATGCCGCTGCACTCAAGGTTCAGGGTGCCAAATTTGTAACGTCGAACATGTTCTTCCTGCGCGAGGAGAAGACGCTCGCGACGAGCGACGGGACCTTCGTAGTTCAGACGATCTATCGCGCGCAGCCATCGATGAATGTGACTGCCGTTTCGGCCGACTTTGCCGATTTCCAGAGCCGCCAGTCGAACGACGTCGCTCCGATGGGGCTCGGTTACGAATATGTCACCGGCGCGAACATGGTCGAGAACGCGACACGGTGGGCCAACGAAGCGGTGCAGAAGCTTTCTGCGAAGTCGGTCGACGTCGGTCGCTACGACCTCGTCCTGCACCCATCGCATCTCTGGCTCACGATCCACGAATCGGTCGCACACCCGACCGAGCTCGATCGCGCCGAAGGGTTCGAGGCGAACTACGCAGGCACCAGCTTCGTGAGTCCACCCGAGAAGACGCTCGGCAAGCTCAAGTTCGGCTCGCCGCTCATGAACATCCGCGGTGACCGCACGCAACACGGATCGCTGTCGGCCATCGGCTGGGACGACGAGGGAGTCAAGCCTGATGATTTCATGATCATCAAGAACGGAATCCTTCAGGATTATCAGACGACCCGCGAGCAGGCGATGCAGCTCGACTGGTGGTACAAGAGCCAGGGCAAGCCGACGCGCTCGCATGGCTGTTCGTACGGTCAGTCGTGGCAGGATGTGCAGTTTCAGCGCATGCCCAATGTCTCACTGTTGCCAGGCGACAAGGACATCGGCTACAACGACATCATCGCGGCCACCGATCGCGGTATCGCGATCATCGGCGACGGTTCCTTCTCGATCGACCAGCAGCGCTACAATGCACAGTTCGGCGGACAGGTCTTCTACGAGATCAAGGGCGGCAAGATCGTCGGCATGTTGAAGGACGTCGCGTACCAGATGCGCACGCCGGATTTCTGGGGTAGCCTCGACATGATCGGTGGTCAGAAATCCTACGAGCTCGGCGGTGCATTCAGCGATGGCAAGGGTCAGCCGAGTCAGTCGAATGCGATAAGTCACGGCTGCGTTCCGAGCCGCTTCCGCAACATCAACGTCATCAACACCGGGAGAAAGGCATGAGTCGGCCGAAGTCGCTATTTGGTGCCGTACCAGCCGGCATCCTTACACGCGCCGAAGCAGAAGCACTCGGGAAGCGCGTCCTGTCATTCGCAAAGGCCGACGAGACTTCGGTCAGCATCAACAGCAACGCGCGCGCGAACACTCGCTTCGCGGTGAATCAGGTTTCCACGGCAGGTGATGACACCGATACGACGCTCTCGATCCGAAGTACGTTCGGCAAGCGATCAGCCAGTGTCACGACCAACAAGACGGACGATGCATCGCTGGCCGCCGCCGTCAAGGCAGCCGAAGAGCTTGCGCGCCTGAGTGTGGAAGATCCCGAATCCATGCCGGGGCTCGGACCGCAGACATATCCGTCGGAGCGGTCGCAGACCATCTCGTTCCCCGAGGCCGCGGAGCGCGCACGCGCTGTGAAGGCGGTGACCGATCGTGCGCGCGCCGCGGGATTCGTCGCAACTGGCTACATCGAGTCTCGCGTTGGCACGCGCGCGCTCATCAATTCGCACGGATTGTTTGCCTTCGAGCAGAGCGGCGGTTGCAGCATGACCGCGACGGTGCGCACGCCCGACGGCACCGGCTCGGGATGGGGCGGCGCCAACGCCAACGACTGGTCGGGGATCGACGCCGATGCGGTCGGAGCAACGGCCACGGAAAAAGCAGGCAAGTCTCGCAATCCCGTCGCGGTCGAGCCCGGTCGCTATACCGTAGTACTGGAGCCGACAGCAGTCGGAAACCTCATCCCGATCATAGCCTTCTCCGCACAGGCCCGCTCGGCGGACGAAGGGCGATCGTTCTTCTCCAAACCCGGTGGCGGAAACAAGATCGGAATGAAAGTAGCTGACGAACGCGTTACTCTCGTATCCGATCCAGCCGACAATATCGGCAGCAGCATCACCGCCGACGGCCGTCCGACCGAGAAGGTCGTGTTCATCGAGAACGGGATCCTCAAGAACCTCAATTACGATCGCTTCTGGGCGCAGAAGCAGGGCAAGCAGCCAACAGGTCTCGCCTTCGGCTGCATGCGCCTCATGGGCGGAGATTCATCGATCCCGCAGATGATCGCGAGCACCGAGCGCGGAATCCTCGTAACGCGTTTCTGGTACATTCGCCCCGTCGATCAGCGCACTATCCTGTTCACGGGTCTCACGCGCGACGGTACGTTCCTGATCGAGAACGGCAAGGTGACGCACGCGATCAAGAACTTTCGATACAACGAGTCCCCGATCTTCATGCTCAACAACGTCGAAGCATTCGGCGCGCCGGTACGAGTGAGCGCAAGTGAAGACAGCAGCCCCGGCGCGGCGATCATCATGCCGCCGCTCAAGGTCCGTGATTTCAACTTCACGAGTCTGAGTGATGCCGTGTAGCAGTTGATTGGCGGTAGTGCGTGGATGCATCCGCGCACTACCGCTCGGTCAACCCAACGCGTGCTCATCATGCCCGAGCACGCAAACTGTTGCCACAGTAATGGGCGCCAGCAACCGGGCGATTACATCAGTCATGCAGTGACGACTGCCGCTGCTGTCGGTAAGGCTGCGCGATGTTTTGCCCAACCCTGCGCACTCGGGCCACAGCCGGTGTCAGCGCGCGATGGAAGATTGCTTTCCGACCTCCGGAGAGCATCGACGATCTATCGTGACGACACTGGCATTCATTCTTGCGGCAGCGCTCGCCCCCCAGCACTACCAGCCTGGAATTCGACATGACTCGGTAGTGGCTGAGCCGGTAATTCTCGAAGTTAGAATCGGTACCGTCGCTTCAGCCGTCGTCGTCGCACGCCGCATCGGCGACATCGCTCTGCTGCCAGTGGCCCCTGTACTCGCGCTCGTGCAGTCTCGTAATACTGACTCGTCCAGCGAGTACCTGACAACTGATTCGTTGGCGGCGATCCTGCACGCACCGATCCTCGTCGACTGGGACGATCTCACAGCCACCATCGTCGATGATGGTGGATTGCCAGCAAGCCGTCGTGCTGCACGCGAGCGACGGCGCGCTCTGCTGGATGCCGCCAAACAGAGTTCGGACGCGCCGCACGCAGTAACCCGATCGACGCCGCTGCTGCCGTCCACCCTGATCGTCGACTACGACGCGACGATATCCAGCATGAGCGCGATTGCGCAGCCAACCACGCACCTCGGCATTGGTACCAACTTCCTCCGTGGCGCACTCGACGTCGATGTGCTGAGTCCGATGAGTCGCCGTCCCGGGATTGTCGCTTGGCACTGGGATCGAGAGCTGGTCGGCACCTTGCTTCGTTATGCCCGTGTCGGGCGAGTGCCGCTCGGCGACGGTTCAGCGATCGGTGATGGACTATTCCTCTCCAGCCTCTCCGTCATCCACGACGACGCCCCGCCCGTTACACTCGCTGGTGTCACCGGACCAGGTTGGGATGTCGAAGCTTACCGCGACGGCGTGCTCGTGTACTCCGGCCGCACGGATTCGACGGGAACGTACGCGATCTCTATGCCAACCTCTCGTGGCTCCAACCGTCTCACCGTTACAGCGTACGGCACAGCCGGCGAAGAACGCTCCGTGACTCGATTCGTATCGGTCGCCGACAATGCGTTGCCCGTGCGCACTGCTGCGTACAACGTCGCGATCGGCCGTTGTGAGATCACGACCTGTGACTACGCTGCGGAGTCGACGCTTAGATACGCACCGTTCCTGCGTGTTACGACCGGAGCGGGCCTGCGCATCTCGACCGCATCGCGCCGCACCATGGTCGAGCCATCGCTGCTCCTGACGACGCACCTGCGCGACGACCTCAATGCATCGTTCCGTTACGCGAGCGCATCGACGATCGCCGATCTGCGCTATGCGCCATCGCCGATATTCGATGCATTCCTTACATATGCGAACAGGCGGCTTGCATCCATGTCGGCGCTATTTCCCCTCCGCTATTCCAACGCAACGGCGAGTGCGATCTGGCGCATCGCTGGATCGGGATATGCCGCGAGCGCGACTCTCTCCGTCGCAGGCTACGGACTGACGGATACGCAACGCCTGCGCCTTTTCATGTCATTGCCTCTCGGATCCCTGTATCTCCGTCCGTTCCTCGATGTCGCGCGTCAGTTCAACGGAGCTTCGACGTCAACCGGGCGAGGCCTGTTCGCGGAAGCGCCGATCCCGATCCTGTTCCCGATCGGTAGCCGCCTCCGTTCGGGATTTGCAACTGGCGGAGCGGGTGACAATTACATCACGATCTCCGTCCCGTTCGCGCGCTCCGGGCGATTCGATGTCGGCTTGGAGTGGCCAGCCAGCGTCGTCGCGCCGCGCCTCACCGTGTCTCTCGACATGCTGACGCGTGCGGCCAGATACGACGCGCGTTCGACGGCCGGATCCAATGAGGCGACCGTGCACTCGCTGAGTGGATCGGTCGTACTGATGTCGGGTGCGCACCTGGCGGCATTGTCGCCGACGCAGCTCCGTGGACGCGCGAGCATCGGCGGCGTGTTGTTTCTGGATGACAACGACAACGGAATCCGGGATGCGGCCGAGCCCACACTTCCGGGTATATCTATCTCCACGGGCGACGTGCAGATCGAAACGGATTCAGTCGGCGCATATCGGCTCGACGACGTGATCCCTTATACCGCGGTCACGCTGATCGTCGATTCACTTGCTCTTCCAACACTCGGCATGACGGTCCCGGCGGTGCGAGTGACTCCTCTTCCCAACGGCGTCACACGTGTGGATCTTCCGGTTACGAGCCGGTGCTCACGCCTTCTGTCGGGCTTCTGCGGCGGTGTCGGCGGATTCCCGCAGGACGCGCAGCGCCGCGACCCGCCGCCCATCCATGGCGACTACCTCGAGACCGGCATTCGGAATCCGAACCCTGTCACCCACGCGTGGGAGCCTGCCCAGACGCGCGAATACATATCCGCCCAGCGTGGACCAGTCTCCCTCGGGGATCTCGAGCTCGTAATCCGACCGTGCGTCGATGAGCGACAGCGTGCCCGCCAGCTCGAGCACGCCGTTCATCTCGAGCGAAGTCCGTGCAGCCATGTCGTACTCGTCGGTTATGTCGCCCATAACCTCTTCGACCAGGTCTTCGATAGTGATGATGCCGGCCGTCCCGCCGTACTCGTCGATGACCACCGCCATGTACGCGCGCGTTCGTCGGAGATCGTCCAGCACACGCTCGGCCGCGCGGCTATCAGGAACGTACAGCGCTTCCCGCATCAGCTCGGATAGCTTGAACGGCGAGCTCTGGTCGCGAAGCCACAGATCCTTGGCGAGAAACACACCGACTATGTCATCCAGAGTTTCTCGATACACCGGGTATCGCGAGTACCGCTCGGTGCGCAGCACGTGCAGCACTTCCTCGGACGTCGAATCGATGTCGATCGCGACCACGTCGGTCCGCGGTCGCATCACGTCGTGCGCCCGCTTCTGCTTGAAGTCGAAGACGCCCGCGAGCATCGCTCGCTCGGATTCGTTGAGCTCGCCGTGCGCGTGCGAGTGCATTACGAGCGTTCTCAGCTCGTCAGGCGAGTGCGCCGGAACCTCATTCTCGACCACGGCGTGCATTCCGAATGCACGCGCAACCAGACTGGCGATCGAGTTGACGACGATTACGAACGGCGTGAGGATCTTGCCGATAAGGCGCACCACCGGAACCGCATACTTACGGGCAATATCCGGGTGCTCCCGGGCGACAGCTCTCGGCACCAGCTCGCCGACTACTATATGAAGAAGGACAGCCAGGGCGAACCAGGCCGCCCCGCCTACCACACCGAGGCCGACCGCGCTGAGCGAGCTTCCGATTCGCGCGGCGGTGGTCGGCGTGGATCGCCCGTCCTCCTCGTCGACTGGAATGCTCAAAGCGGCTTCGGCAGCCGCGAAGATCGCGCTCACCGCGACGAGCACGACGATCCAGATCAACCTGGTCGCCAAGGTGCCAGCCCAACTATGGTCTTGTAAGTCTGTCGGCATTCCGTCTCTAAATCTACCGGAACGGTGCCCGGTCGGACCAAAGCCGCCACTCGAACATACGTTCCACATCCACCTTCTGCGCCCGCGCGTGAGACCACCTTTTCAATGGCCCCACCCACGCGCCTCGCCCGTAAGGGGCGGCGCAACGACGCAATTCCGTTGCACCAGCCCGCCCCCCATCGTCAAACTATTGCAAAATGCAATACCGCACTCCGCAATCAGTCGCTGCGATATCGACCTCGCGCCCGCCACAGCTCCCCGCTCGCCGGATCCTCTGGTGGCTCTATGTCGCGCGCCTGGCCGCGGCGGGCTCGGTCTACATCGCCGCCGTTTATTCCTGGCAGTCCGCGTCCCGCGCGGATACGCTGTTGGCGTCGCTGATCTTCGCGGCAGCGATGCTGTTTACCGGCCTGTCAGCCCTCTACACCCATGTCTATCGCCGCTCGATAGCGATCGCTGTCCTCTATTCTCAGGCCATCTTCGACGTCCTGCTCGTCACCGCGATGGTGCACCTGACCTGGCAATCGACCTCGTCTCAATTCGCCCCTCTCTACATCCTGGTCATCGCCATAAGTGCGCTGCTATTGCCAGCGCGCGGCGTCACACTGATTTCCGCACTCGCGATCCTGCTGTACGCAGGAGAGGGAGTTCTGATTCAAGGCGACACGGTGGGAATCGGCGTCTTCCTTCAGTTGGCCATATTCGGCGTCGTCGCGCTCGGAAGCGGGTACATCGCCTCCCGGTTGCGCGCCCAGAGCGCCGGCACTGAAGCCATGGCCGAAGAGCTAGCCCGCTTCCGTCTGCATCAGGGTGAAGTCGAACGGCTTCATCTGCGCGCGGAGCGTCTGGAAGCCGTCGCCGAGCTCGGCGCGTCGATGGCACATGAGATCAAGAACCCGCTCGCTTCGATCAGAAGCGCGGTCGAGCAGTTGGGACTGTCCGCCCAGACATCGAGCGACGACCGTGTTCTCACATCGCTCGTGGTGCGCGAGTCCGATCGACTCGCCCGGCTGCTGACCGGCTTCCTCGATTTCGCCCGCGTCGACGTCCCGTTCACGCGCCGCCTCGATCTGCTGAGTGTCGTGCGTAACGCCGCTGAGCTGGCATCATCTCATCCGTCACGCCCCCAGGGGACGCGGGTCGAGTGCGATTTCCCTCGAAGCTCAATGGAAGTAAGTGGCGACGAGGACATGCTGCACCGCGCCTTCTTCAACCTGGTGCTGAACGCATTGCAGGCATCGCCGGATGATGGAGTAGTGCGTATCGAGGCCGCCACACTGCTTCCCCAGCAGCTCGACTGGCGCGCCGCTGCCTTCGAGAGCGGCGCGATCGCCGTGCGTGTGATCGATTCGGGTCCTGGGATCACGGACGCTGCGCGTCCCAAGCTGTTCCATCCGTTCTTCACCACCAAGCCGGGCGGAAGCGGGCTCGGGCTCGCGATCGTGCATCGCGCAGTTGAGGCACACCACGGAGTCGTAGTGGTCGACAGCGATGCTCGCGGATCACGGTTCACCGTCCTATTCCCACGCACATGACACCCACCGCGCCCACGAGAGCACCCAGCGTACTGATCATCGACGATGAGCAGGGTATCCTGGACGTCATTCGAATCCTGCTCACCAACAATGGCTTCGTGGCGCACACAGCTCACGGCGGGCGGGCCGGGATCGAGCAGATCGGGGCGATCGAGCCCGACATCGTCATCAGCGACATACGCATGCCCGATGTGAGTGGCGCGGATGTGCTGTCGGCTGCACGTACTGCCAACCCCGAAACACCGGTGATTCTCATGACCGCGCAGGCGACGTTGCAGTCCGCCATGCACGCGGTGAATGAGGGCGCGTTCTACTACATACAGAAGCCATTCCGCAACGATGAGCTCCTGGCCATCGTGCATCGAGCTGCCGAACACCGTGCCCTGCGTGTGGAGAACCGCACCCTGCGACAGGAGATTCGCAAGCGCGATCGCGAGAACTCTCCCATCGGGCAGAGTGCCAACTGGCTATCCGTGCTTCAGCTCGCCGCGACCGTCGCACCCACGGATTCGACGGTGCTGCTGCAAGGTGAATCCGGTACCGGCAAGGAAGTTGTCGCACGCTACATCCACGAGATGTCCGGCCGCACTGGCAAGCCGTTTCTTTCTGTGAACTGCGGCGCGCTGCCGGAGAGCCTGCTGGAGAGCGAGCTGTTCGGACACGTCAAGGGATCCTTCACCGGCGCTGTGAAGGACAAGACTGGTCTCATCGCCGCGGCGATGGGTGGCACGTTCTTTCTCGATGAAGTCGGCGAGATGACCCCCGCGACTCAGGTGAAGCTCCTGCGCACGCTGCAACAGCGTGAAGTACTTCCTGTCGGCGCGACAGAAGCAATTCCCGTCGATGCGCGCGTCATTGCAGCCACCAACCGCGATCTCGAGCGCGACGTGAAGACCGGGCAGTTTCGAAGCGACCTGTATTACAGACTCAACGTGATAGCGATTCATCTTCCGCCCTTGCGTCAGAGAAGGGAAGACATCCCGCTGCTGGTCGAAGCCTTTCTCATGCGCGCCAAGGATCCCAACAAGTCTGTGAGCGCCGAAGCGATGAGCGCGATGTGCGACTACGACTGGCCGGGAAACGTGCGCGAGCTGGAGAACGCACTCGAACGGGCGTCGATCGTTACGAGCGGCCCTGTGATCATGCCGGACGCGTTACCCGAACGCGTTACGAGCAAGTCCGGCGAGCATCTGGTACGGGACGCCGAGCGGCTCGATCCGACGCTCGACGTGATCGAGCGTGCCTACATAAAGTGGGTGCTCGAGACCAACGGCGGTAACAAGACCCGCGCCGCAGAGGTGCTGGGGATCGATCCGTCCACGCTGCACCGGAAGCTGCAGAAAATGGAGGGCTCGGCATAGCCACTGTACAGGATTGCGACATTGCGAAACGCCAGAGAGATTGCAGAATGCGCTGGCACTTTGCCTCTCCAGACGTTTACTAAAGTTCGCAAGTGCTTTGACGATAATGAGTTACAACGCGGTCACCAGTTGGCGCGACCGTTGCCATTACGCTGCCCGATCACCGCAGCAGCGGCATCCCCACGACTCCTTAGGAGATTGATTAATGAAGCGCAACGTGAAAGGATTTACCCTCATCGAGCTTTTGATCGTCGTCGTGATCATCGGCATCCTGGCCGCGATCGCGATCCCGAAGTTCGCAGCAACGAAAGAGCGCGCATACGTCGCGTCGATGAAGACTGACCTCAAGAATCTCGCGACGGCCGAAGAGGGCTATGCATCCGCCAATAACGGCGCCTACTTCACGCATACGTTCGCCGCACCGAGTGACACTACGAACGGCTTCTCTCCGTCGACTGGCAACACCATCACCGCGACGCTCGAGGCAGGCCCTCCGACCGCGTGGCATGCACTCGCGACCAGCACTCAGACGAGCCAGCAGTGCGGTATGCACACGGGTAACACGCCGGGTCTCGCCGGTGCTGACACCGTCGCCGGCGCACCGGCTTGTAAGTAAAGACGGTTAGCAACTCAGACAAAAGGACGGCGGCCGACTCGGCCGCCGTTCTTTTT
>DATNCZ010000399.1:0-7257 GCA_035553335.1 Gemmatimonadaceae bacterium | reverse complement strand
GTGCTGGGTTGCTCATGCGTCAGCTCCGTTCCGTGGTGAACAACTACACGCAATGCTAACGTAACCCGTACAATGCTCTCCTGGCGCCGACATTGCGGCGAGGTGCACCGGCCGCGCGGCGAACGGTCCCATTCGCCGCATGCCCAGCCGCAGCTATTGCCGCACCATGGTCTCCTGCGCGGCAGTGGCCTGCCAGCGCCCGTCCAGATACCGGAGCACATCGGTGAAGCGAATCGTGGATACCGGCTTGTTGTCCGCACCGACGATCGTATTCAATCCCCGCACCAGTACAGTGTTGTCGAAGCGATCGACACGCCACTCGCTGAAATGCTGACTCAGTCCGGGCGGGGTTACCGGGCCGCTCGCGAGTACGTCACGTCTGGTTCGCAGCATGCCCTGCCAGTTGGTATCGACGAAATTGTTGGCCAGCATGCATCGCAGCGTGGCGGTGTCATGCGCAACCGCCGCCGTCGCCCATGTGGTTTCGAACGATACGACGGCGGAGTCGGTCATGATCCTGTGCATTGTCGGCGCGCAGGAGGATCGTTGCGCACCAGCAGGCGCAACAGCGGCGATTATCCAGAGGCTGGTCGCTGCAATCGATGCGAATCTCATTCAACCGCTCGTTGGTTCAGATCCACAGCCATTCACGGGTAGAATGGCCGCCCGTCCCGGATACGACCCGCTTGTCCCACGGGTATGGACAATCGACGTCATGATCGATTAGTCATAGGTTGAACTTACGCATTTTTCCTCTCACTATAGCTTGGTGGCATGAGAGTCTTCTGGCGGCGCGCAGAGATCGTCGTGGTCGTGGCCACCGCGGTCGGCCTCCTGATGTTTGGATATCACTACCTCGACTTCGTGACTCGGGGAGTGTCCGTGCCGATCTACGATCCTCTCATAAGCGAGATGACCGGCGCATGGGGCGCGATTATTCTGCTGATGGGCCCCGTGCTTCCCATTGTACGCAGGATTCAGAAGCGTGGCGGCGCCCTGGCAGTACCGTCTCATCTTGCCGTGCTAGTTTGCTTCTCGGTCCTGCACACGTCATGGAACGCCGCCACGCGGCAGCTCCTGTACACGATCTTCGGGCTCGGTCACTACGATTACGGAATCATGCCGACGCGCTATTTCATGGAATTTCCCATGGATGTGATCGCGTACGCATTGTTCGTGTCCCTCGTGACGCTGGTAGATCACTATGGCGCGTCTCGCGATCGCGAGGTTCAGGTTGCGCGACTGGAAGGAGAGCTCAACAGGCTGCGGCTCGCGACGCTCGAGTCTCAGCTGCAACCGCATTTTCTCTTCAATGCGCTCAACACCGTGTCGTCGGTGATGTACGAGGATCTCGCTGCCGCGGATAGCATACTCGCGTCTCTCGCCGATCTGCTGCGCCGCACACTGCGCACGTCGCCGGGACCGGAAGTGTCGCTGCACGATGAGCTCGAGACGTTGGACCTCTACCTCGCGATAATGCGCGCGAGGTTTGCGGACAGACTCACTGTCGATGTCGATATTTCCGATGACGTACGCTGCGCGGCAGTGCCGCCGCTGTTGTTGCAACCGCTGGTTGAAAATGCGCTCAAGCACGGCGATCCGGGACCTTCCATTCCGGCGCATGTCACGCTGCGAGCCCGACAGTCGGGCGGCGATCTTCTGCTCGAAGTCCAGGACAACGGCCCCGGAATCACCGGATCTCCCGAAGCCGCAATCGGGAAGGGAATAGGACTCGGCAACACCAAGCGTCGCCTCGACCATCTCTATGGCGACCAGCACCAGCTGGCGTTGCAGAACAGATCGTCTGGCGGTCTCGGTGTCACGGTCAGGATCCCGTTCCACCGTATCGCGCCGGAGGCGATTCATGAGTAACGCGGCCGGCCTCAAGGTGCTGATAGTGGATGACGAGCGTCCCGCTCGGCAGAAGCTGCGCAGATTGCTTGGCAGCGATACGGAGGTCGTTGCGATATATGAAGCAGCCGACGGCGTCGCGGCGATCGAGACGATCCGCAACGAAGCACCCGATGTAGTATTTCTGGACGTCCAGATGCCGGGGGTCGATGGGTTTGGTGTCGTCGATGCGCTGCCGCCCGATGCATTGCCCCACCTGGTATTCGTCACGGCTTTCGACACGTACGCCGTGCGAGCGTTCGACATGCACGCGGTCGATTATCTGCTCAAGCCGTACGATGCCGAACGGTTCGGGCGGGCGTGGGCGCGTGCCAAGGAGAATGTCGCGGGCAGGCTGGTCGGCGAGGAGCGCGACCGTTTGCGCCGACTGCTCGAGGACGCCGAGTCTTCGCGCCCGCAGCGCGCAGAGCGGATACTTGTCGAATCGGGTGAGCGCGTATTGCTGATTTCCGTGGACAGGATCGACCGCATCGAGTCGGTGCGAAATTACGTGCGGCTGAAGGTTGGATCGGATGTCTACCGCGTTCGTGCCACCCTGACGCAATTCGAGCGGCGGCTCGATCCCGTGAAATTCGTGCGCATCAGCCGCTCGCAGATCGTGAATCTGGATCGCGTCGCCGAGCTCAGGCCCTGGTCGCACGGAGACTATGTGGTCGTCATGCGCGACGGCTCGCAGACCCGGTTGAGCCGCCGTTACCGGGACGGGCTGGCTCGGTTCGGATTTTCCTGATGTGACCTGAGCGCAGCCGTTCGTGCGGCTCGGCGCAACGACTTCATCTCGGTGCCGCAGGTTTCCATCTCGCACCACCGTCGCAGTCCGTTGCGGCTACGATCCACGTAATACCAGCCGCACCTCAATCCTCCACATCGCTTGATGCGCGATACGTCCGGCGAGGTGATCAACTTTGCTGCGGACCACGCCACCGACCAGAGCGGCGATTCCAGCGCGTGGCTCGCATTGGGCCAGGAGAGGGAGAACGAAGCGCCATCGCCGGACCTGACCACGGCGTGCGGAGGAAGGTACTCCGCGAGCCATCGGCGATTGAGCCTGGCTATCTCCGCCTCGGCGCTATCTCCAGTGGCGATGTCGTAGAAGAGCTGCTCCAGCAGCCCGCGCAGCTCTATCGCGTCGGCAAGCGTTCGGTCCGCTGCAGCGGGATCGGCCCACGCCGCAGCGCGGAGTGAATCGGCGGCCGGTAATTGCAGGACCCCCGCGCCTTCCGCCCACTCCACCACGCGATCATAGCTGCAAAAACGATCCAGCCCACCCACGATCCAGTCCGCGGTATCGACGAAATCGATGCTCGGATCGCCCCCTATGTACCGGTATGGCGTGACCGGATCGGGCTGCTGATCGGAGATGGCGACGCGCATCCTCGTAATCTATCTCCACCAGCTGCACCGGTCTATACCACTTTACAGGTGCAGCGCCCCGGCGCATATTGCCCCGGTATTTGTCGAAATACTGGTGCAAGACTGGAAAGCGGTTCGGCACCCTTGGCCCTGGACCGGAGAATGGAGGGTGGTGCGTGAGAATCGGTTGCCCGCAGCTGCTGGTTGCCGGGGGAGTGTTCCTGGCCGGTTCGGCGGCGCTTTCGCAGGGTTCGGCTTCGGTCGATAGCGTTCGGCTCGGGCCGCGCACGGTGATGGCGGTCCGGATCGATGGCTCCGCTCCAGCGGTCGATGGAAGCCTGGATGACCCGGTCTGGCGGCACGCCTTCGCCGATCCGCGAACCACCGCATCCGATTTCGTGGAGCAGGGGCCCAGACCCGGTACCGACCCTGCGCTCCGCACGATCGCGGCGTTCGCCTTTGACGACGAGGCGATGTACGTCGCCGTGCGCGCCTTCGACAACTCTCCGGATTCGATAGTCGCGCCGTATCCGCGCAGGGATGATGAGACCACCTCGGACTGGATCTTCGTCGAGCTCGACACGCGGCACGATCGCAGGAACGCCTTCAGCATGGGCTGCAATCCGCGCAGCGTCGAGGTCGACGGGGTTTTCGTCGACGACGTGAACTACGACTACTCGTGGAATGGCGTATGGCAATGCGCGGCGCGAATCGATTCTCTGGGATGGACCGCGGAGTTTCGCATTCCATTTTCCCAGCTGCGCGCATCGGCGCCGTCCGCCGGCACGAGCAAGGTCACATGGGGAATGAACGTGTACCGCCACGTCGTGCACAGCGGCGAAAGCTCGGACTGGTCGCCGCGCCTTCCTTCCAACAGCGGGCGCGTGGTGTCGTACTTCAACGAGCTGCGCGGGATCGAGCTTCCTCGCGCGCAACATCCCATCGAGCTGCGTCCGTTCGTGCTCACGGAGTCCGCTCCGCATCCCTTGTTGCGGCCAGGCAGTACCAGCGATGAGCAGCGCATGGGCTCGTCCGGTGGCGCGGACATCACCGCACGTCTCCCGCGAGGGCTGACGCTCGACGCAACCGTGCGTCCCGACTTCGGGCAGGTGGAAGCCGATCCATCCCAGATCAACCTCACGACATTCGAGACCTTTCTCCCCGAGCAGCGTCCGTTCTTCGTGAATGGCGCCGACGCGTTCAACTTCAACCTCGGCGTTCCCTTCCTCACGCGCGGTGACGACTTCAGCGCGGATCACGCTTTCTACTCGCGAAGGATCGGAGCGCCGCCGCACGGTGCACCACCACCCACCGCTGTACAGGTGGATGCCCCCTCGGCAACGGATGTGCTTGGCGCCGCCAAGGTTACGGGCCGAGTCGCTGGAGGATGGACGTTGGGTGCGATGGGGACGGTGACGCGCGCGGAGAACGCGTCGTTCCTCGTACCGTCGGGGATCTCCATGGTTCGGGTCGAGCCGCAAACGCGGTTCGGCGCACTGAGAGCGCAACGCGACTTTCGCGATGGCGCCAGTGCACTCGGCATATTCGCGACAGACGTACAGCGTGGTGGACTCCGAGACGGGCTCGATTCGCTGCTCGTAACGCGCGCAACGTTCCTGGGCGTGGACGGGCGCCATCGCACAGGTGATTACGAGCTGAGCGGATTTACCGCTGCGACGCAAGTGACCGGAGCGGCGGCCGCCATCACTCAGGTGATGCACGGCCCGGGGCACTTCCTGCAACGACCCGATGCGCGGTATGCGAGGGACGATACGACCGCGACAACCGCGAATGGTGCGGCCGCGCGGCTCCGGTTCGCGCGCATCAGTGGCGGCAACCTTACATGGAGCCTTACCGGTTATGGTGTCACGCCGCGCTTCGACGCAAACGATCAGGGGTTTCAGCGCAACGCCGATTGGCTGCTCGCGTTTGGCACGATCAGATACGAAGTCAACGATGCGGGTCGGCGGTTCCGTCGCTGGGCGGTATCGTCGGATCAGATCGGTGCGGGCTGGAGCTTTGGCGGAGAGCGGCGAAGCACCGTGGCGAATATCAAGATCGAGGGCGATCTGTGGAATTACTGGGGTGGATCGCTGTCCGTAGATCACGAGCTGAGTGATCTGTCGCTCGATCTGCTGCGCGGAGATGCGGCCATAGTGGTGCCTGCGCGCACGACGTTATGGGCGAATCTCTATTCCGACAGCCGGCGCGCGACGCAACTCACCCTGGACGCGAAGCTGTATCGCGAGCCGGGAACACACAGCAGCTACGCAGACTTCGCACCAACGCTCACATCGCGCGTGACAGATCGTCTGGCACTCACGGGCAGCGTGGAAGGGTCGCGGTCAGATCTGGGCTGGCAGTATCTGGACGCTGTCCAGACCGCAGACGGCGACATGCGGACTGTGCTGGCACGCATCGACGAGAGCACGCTGTCGATCACGACGCGCGCCGACTATGCGTTCACTCCGCATCTCACGCTGCAGGCTTACGCGCAACCGTACTTTGCTTCGGGACATTACAGCGATCTCAAGTATGCGCGGACATCAGGCGCGCGAGCCTCGATCGTGCCGTTCGGCAATGACGCCCGCCGTCTGGGCGACGGGTCGTTCGACCTCGATTTCGACGGCGACGGCACGTGGGACGCATCAATACCAAATGCCGACTTCGTGCTGCACGAACTCCATGGGAGCGCGGTGCTGCGGTGGGAATACCAGCCTGGCTCGGAGCTCTTCCTGGTCTGGACGCAGATGCGTGCCGGCACCGCCGATCGTGGGTCGCTGGCGCCGGCGAGGGATGTTGGGGATCTGTTCCGGCTCCCGCCCAGGAACGTCGTTCTGATGAAGCTGAGCTACAGGTGGGAGCCGTAGGGTGGAGGCGGGCGCATTCAACCATCTGTATCAACCGCTCGCCGCGCGATGGCGGTCATCGGCGGACGTCATGTCAGATGCCGCGGTGCAGTGGCCATATTTATAGCTTGTGGGGTACCTTCGCACCGTGGCCCAATCATGATATCACAGCTCTCATATACTACTCCTGCACGCAGGATATCTCGCCGCATCCTTCACGCCGCCCTTGCCGCGGCGTTGCTCGTCGTCGCCACGCCCGTCATGGCGCAGTCGGGAGAGGGGATCGCGATAGGGACGATGGCGCCGGCAGTTACCGTCGCCGACGTGTCGGGTAAATCCATTCGCGTGACGCCGACGCTGGGACGCCCCATGCTGATCGAGTTCTGGGCGACGTGGTGTGAATTCTGCGAGCGTCT
The DNA here is from genome assembly GCA_035553335.1 of Gemmatimonadaceae bacterium. Lineage (GTDB taxonomy): Bacteria > Gemmatimonadota > Gemmatimonadetes > Gemmatimonadales > Gemmatimonadaceae > Fen-1247. Next base: position 728 of record DATNCZ010000399.1, on the reverse strand, counting down.
GGAGCCGACGATGAAGGCGACGTACAGCAAGTACGGCGACAAGGTTCAGTTTGCAGCGATCGCCGTGAACGTGAATCAGTCACCCAGGCGCGTCGCGAAGCACGTGAAGGATCGGTCGCTCAAGTATCCCGTGTACTACGACGACAGTGGCAAGGCAACCGATGCATACGATGTCGCAGCCACTTCTTTCGTCGTGATCATCGACAAGAAGGGGAGGGTCGCATACACAGGCGTTGGCGACAAGCAGGATCTGGACGCGGCCATTCGCGGCGTTCTGTAATCAATTTGACAAGCAGTTCTTCAATTCGTCCCGTAGTTCGTCCGTAACTCTCCAGCAGCGAGTCGATGACAATGTTCAGAATCATGAAATTCCCGGCAATTGCGATGTTGATCGCAGCACCATTCTGTTTGCAGGCCCAGGGATCGATGGGTGGAATGGCGATGCCTCCGGCGCAGGCTTCATCCGCACCCGAAGTGGGAACGATGGCGCCTGATTTCACGGCGCAGGGCGCGGACCAGTCCGGTGCGCATCCTGTATCGCTCAGTTCGCTGCGCGGGCACGTTGTCGTGCTGGCGTTCTATCCGGCGGATCGGTCGAGCGGATGCACTCACGAGCTCAACAAGTTCCGCGATGAGTACTCCAAGATCTTCGGATCCGATGTAACCGTGCTTCCCATCTCGCTCGACAGCCTCGCATCACACGTGAGCTGGGCACACGACTCGAAATT